>JAYUWT010000370.1:0-3589 GCA_043753405.1 Saprospiraceae bacterium
CCCGGATTAAAAAACCTTCCATTCTCAAAAGTATAATTAGCCTTATCAATGAACCAATTTCATTATAATTAAACTTTTTGGAAATTATTAACGTTAAAATTTCTGATAGTCCAAGGTGAAGTTTATTAAAATTTACGTTAAACTCACCGACTTATTTTTAGAATATCGCCGTTTCTATTTTTACTGATTCTACTTATTCAATAGTACCGGCCGGGCTTATTAATTTACGAAAACGAAAACACGAGTACCATGTTACAAATAATCGATGATCTGCAGGAGCATGTGTTTGGTATTAGAGCGACAGGGGACGTAACCCTGGTTGAAATTGAAAGTGTGTTGGTACCAGGACTCGAAAATTTAAGTGATACATTCGGAGAGATTTATTATATTCTGGTATTGGAAACCAAGGTTGAAAATTTTAGCGCAGGAGCTTGGGTTCGTGATATGATCCTTTCTTTAAAACATTTTACTAAATGGAAAAAAATAGCTGTTGTCACCAATCAATTAGCAGTTAAAAAATTTACTGACGCATTTAATTATATTGCTCCCGGTCAGGCAAAAGGGTTTGCGCTAAATGATCTCGATGAAGCCCTTATTTGGGTAAGCTTAAAATCCTGATTTCAAAAAAACTTTAATAAATTATTATTTAATTTAAATTTGCTCTATGCGTATACCTATAGAAAGAAAAAGTACAAAAGTCTATCCGGATGTCAAAAGAGTAATAGCGAGATATTTTTTTAACGGGGAAGAAAGGGCGAAGGATGTGATCACAAAGGTGATGGCATTAAAAGATGATCGTGTATTCGCCATTATTACCCCAATCCTACAGGAATATTCCAAGAGGCACAGAAATATCACCAAGATCCTCCTCCGTCATAGTAAAAACCTGACCGACATCCTTAAGGTGTTGGAAATAGATTACGAGACCATTGACACTCCCAAGAAGTTGCTACTTGGTTCTTATTTTACGCATGAATACTCAATAGAATCTGCCGCATTTTTTAACCCTTCTATTGTCGAGGACCCGGATCAAACCGACCTCGAAGAAGGGGAAAAAAGAATGATCATAAGTTTCAGGGCAGTTGGAGAAGGACATATTTCTTCGATCGTGTTCAGGCGTGCACTTATTGACAAACAAAATAATATTACAGTGCTGCCTGCAGGTGACTATATTGTAGAAGCTGAAGTGATCAATAATGCTATTTATAATAAAAAGCTATTTCTTCAAAAAGGTATAACTGCATTAATAGACGAGGTCATATTGAATGAATTGAGTGAAAAACTGGAGGATCATTTTGATTATCCGACCCTCAATCACGTCATAACAGAACTTCAGGAGAAACAATCTGACCCTCAGAAAGATAAAGAATACGAAAAGGTTTTATGGCTATCTGATTCATATTACGAAATAATTTTTTCGCTTGATACAGATATCTCTGACAGGGTTATATTTCCTATTTCAAAATTTGAGAAAAAGGGTATAGAAGATGCCAGATTTACAAGATTTCGAAATGATGATGGCACTTATACATATTATGCAACTTACACAGCATTTGATGGAAACATCATTATCCCTAAATTGCTGAAGACAGATGATTTTTATGACTTCACTGTAGGACCTTTATTTGGTGCAAGTGTATTAAATAAAAACCTTGCCCTATTTCCGCGAAAGATCAATGGAAAATATGCCATGTTATCCCGGATAGACGGTATCAACAACTACATCATGTTTTCCAATAAAATAAACGTTTGGGAAAATGCAATAAAGATCCAGGAACCTAAATATAGCTGGGAATTCGTACAGGTAGGAAATTGTGGGCCGCCCATTGAAACTAAGGAAGGTTGGCTCGTCATCACACATGCTGTCGGGCCTATGAGAAGATATTGTTTAAGTGCCTGTTTACTTGACCTTGAAGACCCTACGAAAGAAATAGGAAGGTTAAAAGAACCTCTGCTTATCCCAAATATGGACGAAAGGGAAGGTTACGTGCCCAATGTTGTGTATTCATGTGGTTCGATCATTAATAACGGGCAACTTATCATTCCTTATGGTTTGTCAGATTATTCATCCTCTTTTGTAGCAGTGGACCTAAAGAAATTACTTGACAGGTTAAAAGGGAATGTTAAAAGTTAAGGGGGTTAGGAGGTTAGGAGGTTAGGAGGTGAGAAGGTGAGAAGGTGAGAAGGTGAGAAGGAGAGAAGGTGAGAAGGTGAGAAGGTGAAAGGGTGAGAAGGTGAGAATGTGAGAAGGATTTTGAAAAGTTTGGGTTTTGGAGTTTGAAAAATTAGAAGTTAGAAGTTAGAAATTAAAATGACTTCTAAGTAAGGTAGGGGTCCTTGGAAACTTTGTATTTTTTAACGCTAATTACCCATTACCTAATACACATTACACATTACCGATTACCAATTACCTATATCTTAGCGGTCTTTGCGCTTCCTCTCTCTGCGACTTTGCGTGAAATAAAGAATTTACAGCATTTATAAAAGCTATAAACATTAGTCGAACCCGCATTCAACATTCAACATCCAAAATTCAACATTTATTTACCTCTCCACTTTCCACTAACTAGAGTTTCGGTACCACTCCCATATTGTTCCAAATGAAGCTGTAGATGTATGCCATCGTTTCGATATTCTTTTTAGTATTACTGGCTCCATGACCTGAATTAACGTCCACCTTTATCAAAAGCGGATTTCTGGAATAAGAACCTGCAACTTCCTGAAGAGTGGCAGCATATTTAAATGAATGCGCAGGTACCACGCGGTCATCGTGATCGGCAGTAGTGATCAATGTAGCAGGATAATTTACGTTTGGCCGGATATTATGGATCGGAGAGTAACCATAAAGTACTTTAAACTCTTCAGCATTATCAGAGGAGCCATAGTCGGCGATCCAGTTCCACCCTATAGTAAACTTTTGAAAACGCAACATATCCATTACTCCCACTTGTGGAATAGCCACTTTGGCAAGATCCGGCCTTTGATTGATCACTGCACCCACCAGTGTTCCTCCGTTGGAACCACCACGTAAGGCCAAATGGTCTGAATCGCAATATTTTTCGCGAATCAGATATTCTGCTGCAGCGATGAAATCATCGAATACATTTTGTTTTTTAAGTTTCATACCCTGCTCATGCCATGCTTCGCCATATTCGCCTCCACCTCTTAGGTTTGCCTGGGCATACACTCCCCCTTGCTCTAAAAAAGGAATGAGCAGTGGATTAAAACCGGGATTAAGGGTCACATTGAATCCTCCGTAACCATATAATAATGTCGGATTGGAACCGTCAAGCTGAAGACCTTTCTGGTGCACTATGAACATTGGAATCTTTGTGCCATCTTTACTTTGAAAAAATACCTGTTTTGTTTCAAAGGCATTATTGTCAAAGTCAATTTCTGAAGCTCTATATACCTTCGATTTTTTAGTTGCTATATCATATTCATAGATTGTAGATGGGCTTGTAAAGGAAGTATAAGTATAAAATACAGTTTTATCCTCTCTTTTACCTCCGAATCCTCCGATATTCCCCAATCCGGGTAGTTTTATTTCATTTTCCATTAGTCCGTTTATATTATAAACATAAACCCG
>JAYUWT010000371.1:0-3587 GCA_043753405.1 Saprospiraceae bacterium
GGTACATAGGAGCTGGAGATGCCAATACTTCGACCAATAATGGCGGAGGGGACAAATGGACCAGGAGCGCTTATCTTTCAAGATTAAATTACAACTTTGATGATAAATACCTATTCACAGGGACTATCAGATATGATGGTAGTTCACGGCTTGCAAAAGATAACCGATGGGGATTGTTCCCTTCTGTGGGAGTTGGATGGGTGGTCAGCAATGAACCTTTTATGAGTAATTTTAATATGTTAGACAATCTAAAATTAAGGGCAAGTTGGGGAAAAGTAGGTAATGACAGAGTTCCTACTGATGCATTTGTTGTAACTTTGGAACCCAATCAGAATTACCCTTTTGGTGGTGGAGTCGCTGTAGGCGGGAGTGCTATAACCCAGATCAAGGATCCAAATCTTAAATGGGAAATTACTGAAGAACTAGATTTTGGATTGGAATTTGGATTGTTAAAAAACAGGTTATCCGGTGAAATTGGTTATTATACCAAAACGGCCAATGATCTATTGATCAATGTAAACGTTCCATCAGTGGTTGGGGATGCTGATGGCTTGGTATTGACAAATGCGGCTTCAATTAAAAATACCGGATTAGAACTCGCAGCAAACTGGAGAAGTGTTTCCAAAAAGAGTTTCTCCTGGTCGATCGGTGGAAACGCTACTTTCAATAAAAATGAAGTAATTGGCTTAAATGGCGGTCAACCAATTTTAGATGGAGGAATCGGTGCTGAGCAGCAGTATACTACCAAAACAGACAATGGACAGGAGGTTGGATCCTTTTATGTATTACAAGTGCTTGGTGTATTTCAAAATGATGAAGAAATATTGGCTTATACAACTCCGGATGGTAAGAAGATCCAGGGTTCAGCAATTGCAGGGGACTTCAAATATCAGGATACAAATGGCGATGGACAAATAGATGATAATGACCGGGTTTTTGTAGGGTCATATCAGCCGAAAGTATATTATGGAGCTAACGTCAGTGTATCTTTCTGGGATTTCGATTTTACTCTGGACTTGTATGGAAATGCCGGTAATAAGGTCTATAATGGAAAAAAAGCATTTCGGCAGACCGTTCAGGATAATATTGAAAAAGATATTGCCTATAACAGATGGTCTCCGGGAACCGGTATTCAGGATGAGCCGGGTGCTAATGCCGGAAGACTTCCTGCTTCTACGTATTTTGTAGAATCAGGCGACTTCATCAGATTAAATAATGTAACATTATCTTATAATTTTCCTCAACCTTTGATGGAGAGATTACACACGAGTAAAGCAAGAGTATTTATAACTGCTCAAAACCTATACACATTAAAAAAATATTCAGGATTTACTTCAGAGTTACCGGGTGATCCAACAAAATCAGGTATTGAATTAAATGCTTACCCAACTTCGAGAACTATAGGAGCAGGAATTAACATTACTTTTTAGCAATTGATCTAAAAAAATAAAAAAATGAATCAAATAATTATAAAATTTAAATTGATCCTTTTGGTCCCCATTTTCTCAATTCTCAATTTTGGGTGTTCAAAGGATTTTCTGGACGTACCGGTCCAGGGTCAGGCTACTGCAGATTCCGATCCGGATGTTGCAGATAAATTAGTGACAGGTGTTTACGCAAGTTTACACGCTTCAAGTGCCTTTGGCGGCATAGGTGATATCAATGGTATAAGTATGGTCGTGGGTACGATCATCATTACGGATGATGCAGACAAAGGAAGTTCTGATTCGGATCAGAAACCGATCAAGGATATTGATAATTTTGAACATACGCCTACCAATAACTATACGGCAGCTCTTTGGACGGGCTACTTCAATGGCATCGCTAAGGTCAATCAGGCATTAAAAGCTTTAGAAACAGCTAAAATAGCAGATGACCTGAAGATCAGATATCAGGCAGAAGTTAGATTTATAAGAGGTTTTTATTATTTCAATCTTGTGCGATGGTTCGGGGGAGTGCCCTTAGTGTTGAAAGTCCCACTGGATGCAAATGAAGCAAATAATGATCCAGTGTATCAAACCCGTGCAAGCGTGGATGCTATCTATGCGCAGATCATTGAAGACCTTACCTTTGCAAAAGAAAATCTTCCAGTAAAGGGTGTGATGCCTGTTGGCAGGGTTACTAAGGGTACAGCTACATCTATGCTAGCCAAGGTTTATCTAACACGAAAAAACTGGCAAGAATCCTATAATCTCAGCCAGGAAGTGATCAATTCCGGACTATATTCATTGTTGCCCGATTATTCCCAGATATGGAGGCAGGTGGGTGACAGGAGTAATGAAGCTATCTTTGAAGTTCAGACAGGCCAATTTAATAATTCTGACTATGGAGTACCTAATTACGCTATGTGGCAAGGTCCACGCGTGGGACCTGCAGGTGGGTGGACGGATTTGGGCTTTGGATTTAACTCACCTTCTCAAAATCTCGTAGATGCTTATGAAGCCGGTGATGTTAGAAAAGCAGCAACTATTATTTTTATTGATCAAAGTCCGCAACATGTAGGGACCATCCTTTTTGACGGATTCAGGATCCCAAGCCAGGACAGTGTTGCAAACCCCCGTTATAACTATAAAGCATATCATAGTGAAAATAAAGAAGTAGAATCTTTCTTAGGAAATAGAGATAGAAAGCAAAAGAATATACATCTTTTAAGATATGCAGACGTTATACTAATGGCAGCAGAGGCAACCAATGAATTGGGAAATCCTGGTGAAGCTGCGACATTAATTAACCAACTTCGCCTGCGAGCGGGACTGGGCGAGACGCCGGCAACATCCCAAACTGAAATGCGTGAAGCAATATATAAAGAAAGACGAATTGAGCTTGCTATGGAACATGATCGCTGGTTTGACCTGCTTAGAACAGGTCGGGCAGAGCAGGTAATGAAACCAATTAAGCCAAATTTTACACCAGGAAAGCATGAATTATTGCCAATTCCTAGTTTACAGATAGCTTTAAGTGGCGGAAAACTGACACAGAATCCGGGCTATTAAAATAATTGAAACTGAAGTGGTTAGATAATCTTATATTTACAACCTTTTAAGAAAAGAGATGAAACCTAAATCTAGCTATTAACCTAATTTTATTTTATATTTTAACAACTTTTAAAAACGTACAAACAATGATTATTAACGATCTAAAAAAGTTAACTTTTTTATTCTTACTAGCATTTACATTTTCTTTGACATCTTGCAAAGAAGATGAAAAATTACCTCCTATCGGCGGTTTTGACTCAGCTGATGATGTTGCCAAATCAAGTTTGGTGGCATATTGGCCATTGAATGGTGACGGTAAAGAATCTATTTCTTCATCCACACCTAATAAACAACAGGGTGCTACTTTTAGTGCAGGTAAAAAAGGACAAGCTGTAAGTTTAGCTTCAGGTTATCTTGCATATCCTGAGATTGCTGCTTTAAATGGTTTGAAAAGCTTTACTGTATCTACTTGGGCTAACGGAATAGTTAATAACCAAACTGCAGGTGATCACGCAAGTGTTTTATTCAGTTTAGGACGTCCGGGTGAATGGGCAGGTAGTATCAACCTTATGGCTGAGACTGGATGGAAACCGGTTGGAAATGATTCTGTTA
>JAYUWT010000372.1:0-3584 GCA_043753405.1 Saprospiraceae bacterium
TTGCACCTACGTTCGTGTGTCATCAAAATTCCATTTTGACCTTAAGTAGTTTTAAATTTCTTTGTTCTCAAAGCAAAGTAAGCTATGACTGCGCTCAAGAGCATCAAAATTCCGCCCAATAAAAATGAGACTCCTGAAAAATGAACTTCCGCATTTGGCCTTGTATAGTAAGCAAAAAGTCCCGTCATCAGAGGCGGGCCGAAAATAGAAGTCAGGCTCATGAGGCTCGTCAGCGAACCTTGCAATTCTCCCTGCTCATTATTGGGGACGCTCTTGGAAATAATGGATTGTAATGCAGGGCCAGCGATACTGCCCAGACAGTAAGGAACAAGGAATGCAAACATCATCCATCCCTGGTTTGCAAAAGCGAAGAGGAATAATCCGGAAGAATAAAGCAGGAGACCAAATAATATACTTTTTTTATCACCAAGCCATTTATTGATATAGCGGATCAAAAGCCCCTGGACCACAGCAAATAATAAACCAACAACACCAAAAGATATCCCGATCATTTTTTCAGTCCATTGAAAGCGTTCGATCGTAAAAAAACTCCAGTTGCTCTGTACGGCATGAGCAGCAATGTTAATGAGGAAAAATGAAAATACAAGTCCGCCAATGGAAGGATATTTTCTGATTTTGATCAGTGAACGGCCGGGAATCACAGTTTTCCAGTTGAATGCCCTTCGGTCTTCTTTTGGCAGTGATTCCGGCAATACAAAATATCCATACAACCAGTTGACAAAACTCAATCCTGCTGCAAACATAAAAGGCACTCTCGGCCCCAGTGAACCCAGCAATCCACCGATCACGGGACCGATTATAAAGCCAAGGCCAAAGGCAGCTCCGATCATTCCAAAATTCTGGGCCCTGTTTTTATCATTACTGATGTCGGCAATGTATGCCGATGCGGTCGTAAAACTGGCACCGGAGATGCCCGCCAGAGCCCTTCCAACGAACAACCACCCAATGGTGGGAGCATAAGATAGGAAAAGATAATCCAGGCCAAAACCAAACAACGATATTAAAAGAATGGGCCTTCTTCCATATTTATCACTGAGACCTCCCAATATCGGAGAGAAAAGAAATTGCAATGCGGCATAGGTTGCCGTAAGCCATCCACCTATGGCACTTGCCTCACTGATGGTTCCATCTATAAGATCTTCGATGAGCTGGGGTAGTACAGGAATAATAAGTCCCAATCCTGTCACATCTATGAGCAGTGTTATAAAAATGAAACTGATCGCAGCCTTGCGTGCCATGGTCACCCAGTTTAAAAATGAAGGTCAAAAATGGGGAAATAATCGGTATTTTAAAGGCAATTATTTGATTACCAATATTTTTTCAAGCATAGGTGGAAGTGCAAAAGGATGCGCCGATTTATGTTCCCAGAAACTCATGACACAACTTACACTGTAATTTTCAATTTCAGATGCGAGGTAATAAATCACTATTCTATCAGTGCCTGAGAGTTTCAATAACGCTGAGCTTACTCCTTTGAAATCGTAAATGACCTTCCTTGCTTTGGTTTGATGATCGAGGAAGATGACATCTAAAATGGTATCGCTTACAACTCTTCCGAAATTTTGTTCCTTTATTTTAGTTAACCTATAATTTAAATGCTTTTCAGCATTTTCTTTAGTGTCAAACATGCTCCAATCAATCTGCGCATCGTAAGGACATTGAATACTCGCAACTGCCATCCATGCACAAGTATTATTAACAGTTATATTTCTGCCTGCAATGCAGATCGTAGGATTATTGATGGAAAATATAGAAGTTGACGGTATCTCTTCGTTCCTGATTGCTTTTACAATTTCATTGTTTAATTCCTTATCATGAGGAAACATTGAGATTATAGTAATGTATAAAATCTCTCCTTTCAGACTCTTAGCATAATAAAACACATCATATGTTGCAGTCTTTTTATTGTCTTTTTGCACCAAATAACAGTCAAAATCAAATGCAGAATCCAGAGTAACCAGCTCCTTTTTCTTAACGACCGCTTTAGTTTGGTTCTGAATTATATTATTAAGTTCAAATTCTTTTTCGACAAGTTCTACTATGATCTCCATTGCATTTGTATTTAAATGAAGGTTGTTCTGATATCTGATACCAACTATTCTGTCCTTAACATTACCCATTTCCTGGCCGTGTAAACTAAAAACAAGCAGGATAAAAAACGTGGAGGATAAAATTTTCATAATTAACATTATTTAATTTGGTGTTTGAAATTTAAATATTTTCCGGATTAAAAAATGAAAGATAAAATAAATAATCAAAGTATTAATGCAGGTAAAATAAGATGTATAACGTTTCTTTATGTTAAAATTTTCCAGATGGAGAAATATTTAAAATTTATCCTACTGATCCTGACATTTTTCTTCTATGGAAATCTTTGCCATAGTCAGGATAATACTTTCGAAGCTGTAATAATCGATAGTCTGAGCAGGGAAACTTTACCATATGCCGGCATCTACCATCTCCAAACAAAAACCGGCACAGCTTCTAACAGAGAAGGCAAGTTTTTGATCAAAAATTTAAAGAAGGGTGATTCAATAAGAATAACTTACCTTGGGTACGATGATAAAATTGTTGTTTTCAGAGACAAATTACCAAAGGCAATTTATTTAAAACCAAATGCAAAAATGCTTGATGAGGCCATCATTGTAGCGAAAAATGATTTCATCTATGAGTTGGTGGCCAAAGTAAAAAGATCCCGCAATTCGAAAAGCAGCTTAAATAAAACCTATTTTTATCTGGAATCATACCTGGACCAGCAACCAGTAGAAGTTGTAGAAGCTTATTACAATGGGGTTTATAGAAACATGAAGCTCGAGAAAATGGATCTGAAAAAAGGCCGTATCGCAATACGAAAAGACAGCATGCGCCATTTTTCATCTACAGAAACATCAAGATTATTTACACTATTTGATTGTTTTGAGGAGAGCAAATATTTTCCGGTCAACCCCCTGATCTTTAATAAAATTAAAATTAAAAAGTTATTTGAATTGTCATTGGACCACGTGATCCGTTCGGGAAATTCAAACATTTATGTCATAGATTTCAAACCTAAAACTAAAAATGGCAGAGCGTTTTCAGGAAAACTTTATATCGACAGAAATTCAAACCAATTGATCAACGTTGCCTTGAATGTTGACAATTCCGTCACCCATCCTTTCCTTCCTTTTTATTCTAATTGTATAAAAAGTACCGATTTGTCGTTGACCCTTTCATTCCAATCCATTGAAAACACCACTTTTGTAAAAGAGATTACCTATAACTACGCTATCAAATATTCTGATTCAGAAAAACAAACTCACTTAATCAGGTCTATGACCTTTATCCGTTCTTATGATGAGGGTAAAATTTTTGAATTACCCCAGTTTGAATTTACAGATTTTTATAGCAGGGATTACCGGGACATTACGGCTGTTCCCTATGATACCTTGTTCTGGAGCCACCACAATGAATTTGCAATAAAAGCAAAAAGTGAAGAAATAAACAATCTGACTAAAGACCATTATTTGTCCGGTTACTTCAATTTTTTTCCTGGCGATACTACCCGAAAAAGTCAATTTGTATGG
>JAYUWT010000373.1:0-3584 GCA_043753405.1 Saprospiraceae bacterium
TGCAATTCATGATTCATTTTGAAAAGATCAACAAAAACGGCCACTTTTGCCTTTAATATTACCGGAGAAAATGGGTTGGTAAGATAATCAACTGCACCGGCTAGATAACCTTTGAAAATATGAACAGAACTATCCATGCTGGCAGTCAGAAATATAATAGGAATGCGTTGTAGCTTTTTATTTTGCCGGATTAGTTCCACTGTTTC
This sequence comes from Saprospiraceae bacterium, assembly GCA_043753405.1. GTDB lineage: Bacteria > Bacteroidota > Bacteroidia > Chitinophagales > Saprospiraceae > Parvibacillus. The sequence goes on from JAYUWT010000373.1 coordinate 207, forward strand.
AAATCCATCCATCATTGGCATTTGCACGTCCATTAATATAATGGCAAAATCTTCGTCACTGCTGAGAATATTTACTGCTTCCTTGCCTGAATTCGCTCTGACACACAAGTAATTCTCGTCCGAAAAAATTACTTCCAGTGAGAATAAATTTTCTGCCCGGTCGTCAACCAACAGTATTTTAACAGGTTTGTCTGATATCATTGTAGTGATTATAGTAATTATTATTTTATATCTATTTGCTCATCCATACACGCATCAAGGATAGTAAGCGCTCAACATCAATAGTCTTTGCTATATAATCGTTGGCACCCGAATCAATGCATTTTTGTTTGTCGCTAATCATGGCTTTTGCCGTGAGTGCTATCACGGGTAAACCTTGGTATTTTTTATGAGATCTTATCTGCCTCATGGCCTCATAACCATCCATTTCAGGCATCATAATATCCATTAATACAAGGTCAATGTCAGGATGACTATTCAAAGCCTCCAACGCATATTTCCCATTTTCTGCTTTTATTATTACCATTCCACGCTCATTTAATATTTTGGATAAGGCAAAAGCATTTCGTGAATCATCATCTACCAATAATATTATTTTGTCATTAAATATGTCCTCTTTGTTATGTAAATTATTGATGATAGGTAACTTTGATTTTGGCAGGCTGGTTATTGTCCTGTGAAGGAAAAGTGCGGTTTCATCCAGCAATCTTTCTTCCGATTTGATCCCTTTTACTATTATTGTCTCTGAATGTTTTTGAAGCTCTGCATGCTCTTCTTTTGTAAGTTCTCTTCCGGTGTAGACAATGATAGGTGCCTTATCTTTTCCAGTTATATTCTCCAGTTTGTTGATTAGGTCAATCCCGCTCATATCCGGTAAACCCAGATCAAGAATGATGCAATCGATATGATTTTGCCGATAAATTTCCAGTGCCATTTTGCCTGTTTCAGCTTCAAAACAGTGTACATCTTCCTTTCCAATGAGGATGCGCAACGCCTTTCTCGAATTCTCACTGTCTTCTATCAAGAGTACGTTTTTTATTTTTCTGCTGATGTGGTATTCAATTCGGTTCAAAGTCTCTTCCATATCCTTTTTATCGATTGGTTTCACAAGACATTCAATTGCTCCTTTCCTGAACGCTTCTATCGAACGGTCATTTGCAGAAATAATATGTACCGGGATGTGCCTTACGGATGGGTTAGCTTTTAGTTCAGTCAATACCTGTTGTCCGTTAATCCCCGGCAAGCCCATATCCAAAATGATCGCATGGGGATTGTAACTTGCTGCAAGATTTAAACCATCCTCCCCGGTTGCTGCCATCAAACATTTGAATCCTTTTTTATTGGCTTGTTTGACAAGAATAGAAGCAAATTGAAGATCGTCTTCTATAATGAGCAGGATAGCATCGCCTGAGGTTATTTTATCTCTATCATCTGCAATACCGGGATAATTTAAATATTTCGGATCGTGTTTTAAGCCGGGGATCTTGAAACCTACGTCTATTTTGTTGTTAAGCTCCGATAATTTCTGGTGGTTAAATATCTCCAGCGGAATTATGAGAGAGAAAGTTGAACCTTCGTTTTTTTTGCTGATCAACTTAATTTCGGCACCTAATAACTTGGCAAGCTCCCTGGAAATGGAAAGACCCAAACCTGTACCTCCGTATTTTCTGGATGTACCTCCTTCAGCCTGTTGAAAAGCTTCAAATACTGCCATTTGTTCGTCTTCCTGTATTCCGATACCTGTATCTTTAACGGATATGTTCAAGGTGGTTTCTGTATCTCGGTCAATAGTAATATTTACGCTTCCTTGTTCGGTGAATTTTATGGCATTGGACAAAAGGTTTTTTACAATCTGGTTCAACCGCTGCAAATCGGTGCGGATGGTTTCAGGCAATGTTGCATCCAATTTGCAGGTTAGTTCTAGACCTTTTTGTTCTGCATGATGTTTAAAATTTCGAACAATATCATCGGCAAAATATCTCAATGATACACTTTCAATATTTAACGACATTTTTCCAGCTTCTATCTTGGAAAGGTCAAGAACTTCATTAATTAGCATAAGAAGATCGGTGCCACTTCTGTAAATTATTTCCGCACTTTCGACCTGTATGGCATCAAGGTTATTCTTCCTGTTTTCAGATAAATCTTTTGACAGGATAAGCAAACTGTTAAGAGGAGTTCTCAACTCATGTGACATGTTTGCAAGAAATTCAGATTTATACCTGCTGCTTATCTCAAGTTGTTTTGTTTTCTGTTCAATGTCGTTTCTTGAAGCTTCAACTTCTTTATTTTTTTCTTCCAACGATTGGGTTTGTTCTTCCAGTTCTTCATTGGTTATTTGTAACTCCTCTTGTTGTGCTATCAGATTTTGAGTCTGCTCTTCCAGTTCTTCATTCATTTGTTTCAGTTCTTCCTGCTGTGATTGAAGTTCTTCACTCTGAACCTGTGTCTCTTCAAGCAGTTCATGTATCTTATTTCTGGATATCGCCGAATTTACACGGATGCCAATATTGTCCATTGAAATAGCAATGAATTCCTTTTCTGTTTCATTAAAGACAGTAAGTCTGCCCATTTCTATCACACCCACTGTTTTACCTTCAAACAAGAATGGTGTAATGAGTAAACATTTTGGTTTGGCATTCATGACAGATGACGTGATACGGATTTGCTCATTGGTTAAATCTGTCAAGGAAATTTGTTTTTGTTCTCGCGCTGCCTGGCCAATTAATCCTTCATTTAGAGCAAATTTCACTTTAGTGTCACTGGGAGACGAAAAGGCATATTGCCCGCACAGCAGGAGAGCATTTTCTTTATCATCAAACTGATAAACGGCTCCTATGTTTGCTTTCAGGTAAGTGCATAAAAAACGAATGCTATTGCTTGCCAGTTCTTCAATACTTTGATCTCCTTCTAATTTATCATTGAGTTCGGTGTTACCTGTCAGCAGCCAGTTTTTACCTGCAGTTTCGGCTTCGGCTCTTTTAAGTGCTCTTAAATTTGAACTTACTAAAAAGTAAACAATGATAAGAACCATAATAATGATAAGTAATAAAACGACAAAAACTATTTTAAAATTGCTGGCATCGTCAATACTGGCCTGTCTTCTTTCGGCAAGTAATGTAAATTCCATTCCCTCCGCTTTATTAATTATTTTTCTTATTCTATCTTGTATTTGTTTTCCTTCTCCGGAAGCAACTAATTCATTAGCTTTTTTTAGATCTTTTTTGCGAAGCTCTATGGTTATGCTTAAATGATCAAAACGCATTTTGAGTTCCTTATCAAGTTCCTCAATGTTCTTTTGCTGACCTGGATTATCTATTGCTAATTCCTTTATTTTAGTAAGATGCTCAACTCCTTTTGTTTGTGCGTCTAAAAAAA
>JAYUWT010000374.1:0-3575 GCA_043753405.1 Saprospiraceae bacterium
CTTACCTTATTACATCCTCTCCAGGGAATTGCCTTTTGATTTCCTGCATTCTATTTCCCTAGACCTTATTTTCCTATTGAATAAAATTAAATTTTATGAAAAATAATATTACACATTTGCTCTTTTCATTTTTACTTTTTTTTCTTTGTTCAATAACACTTTTCGCTCAGACAGGGCAGCTGGACAGCACCTATGGCAATAATGGCAAGCAGAATTTTGCCGATTTTCATCCATATTTATTCTATGAATCAGATATTGTCCGCATAGATCAAAGTGAAAACAGTTTCATGTTGGTGGGTGATATCCTCCGTACAGATAATGCGGGAAAGATGTGGATGCCCCTATGGAAGTTTAAAAATGATCTGGCTATTAAGGAACTTCAGGTACTGATCAGCGATGAACCGGCTATCTTCAGTCTTAAATGTGCCATTTCACCGGATTCGGGGTTTTCTGAAAAAGTAATCGTAGCAGGAGGGAAAGACAATGATCTTTTTATCAAACAATTTGATTCCGATGGCAATACAGCGAATATTGGAATCCACCCTGAGATAATCCGTAACCTGGGCGGCAATGAACATGTAAGTTCAATGGTCAGACTGGACGACGGATCTTTCATAGTTTTTGCAAAAACATCCAATAAGGTTATCTGCTTAAAATTGAATAGCAACGGAAACTGGAACGGTGTTTTCGGTAATGATGGCGTAGTGGAGATCGCTGCTCCGGGTGATTTCAGAGTGTTCTCCGTCCTTGCGGAGGACAATGATGTTTATTTTACAACAGGTACGAATCAACTGCACAAGATCAGTCCGGCAGGAGTCCTGAATGAAGATTTTTATGATCTGGCAAGGCTTTATCTTGATCTGCAGATCAGTGACCTGTATGTCATGCCAGACGGAGGGCTCCTAGTTTCAGGCAATGAATTTGCATCTCCTAAATCACTGGTTATCAACAAAATAAATCCAGATGGTTCATTAAATACTTCATTTGGTAATCAGGGAAAATCCGTAGTCCATTATACCGGCAATTTCAATTCGATCAACAGTGTGCAGGTTTTTAAAAACAGGATCTATGTGGGCGGAGGTATCGACCTGAAATTTTTTCTTGCTAAACTAACTATTGATGGGGATTTGGTGAATTCCTTCGGGGATGAAGGCATTGTTCTGGTAGGATTTGGAAATAGCATATGTGAGGTGTTTGATGTCAAACTGCATGAAAACGGTACTGCTTTACTCCTTGGTGAACGCCAAGGTTGGCTTGCCGGAGCAAGATTAATTGTAGCATCAACACCTACAGTAAATGTTTCAGCTTCGACTCTGGATGTTTGTAAAGGCGAGAGCTTCCAGTTATTTAGTTCGGGTGCTGATACTTATCATTGGTCAGGTAATGATGGTTTTGAAAGCTTCCTTCAAAATCCTTTGGTGTCAATCAGTGAGTCGTACGCAGGAAGTCAGGTTTTCTATACATTAACAGGGGCAAATGAAGATGGATTTACGGATGTAATTCAAATTATCGTAAATATTAAACCTGATGTAAAAGCAACTTATTCTGAAGAATTGCCTTGTTTTGGTCAGACTGAAAACCACAAGGTAACCATCTTGAAAGGAAATAATTATGATGAAAATGTGATCACTATATATAATGATAACAATGCTACGCTCATTTCCGAAGATGCAACAACTGCAGTATTTGAATTCGATCTGGATGATAGCCCTTTGGAAGTCAGCTTTGTAGATACATTGAATAGATATTGTGAGACAGGGATCTCAGTTGATTTTGAGACCAATGATGCCATTACAGCCACTATAGAGGTCACATCTCTGGACACAAGTTGTATTGGAGTGATTTTTCCTGATGTAGAAAATGATCCTTTATTGTATCTGTGGAGCAATGGCAATACAAATAAAATCGCTGGAGATCTGCCAAGAGGGCCATTTTCAGTGACTATTGCTAATACAATAACTGGTTGTACTGCCTCATTTGAAGGTGAATGTTTGCCATTGTTGAAATCGGATGGTTATGAGATAACTAAAAATGAAATTTTTCCAAACCCTGTGAATGATGTTTTAAATATAAGATTGTTACAGGCTGTAGGTATTACATCATTAACTATTTTGAATGCTCAGGGTAGAGAGGTTATTAAAACAAATAAATTTACAATTTCTGAGGATAATTTGAGCGTGGATGTATCTGATCTGACAGGAGGTATTTATTTTCTCCAGTTGAATAATGTACAGGGTAAATTGAAGATGGGTAAGTTTGTGAAGCTTTAATTAAAGTATTAACCATTAAGGAGTTAAGAATCATTTAATTATAAGATAATTTTGGTGATCTGGCTTAGGTCAAATATTTTCTTTTTTGCTAATATTTGATTTGACTAATCTTCAACTATTAAACCTCTCTATAATTTTCTGCTTTACAAATGTGGCTAAAGCCACAAAATATAATCGGAAACCGTTTGCTTAAGCCAACGGCAAATGACAAATTCCTTTTTATTGGTGAGATTCTGAAATATTTGTGGTTCAGATTCTATTTTTAATCCCACTAATTGCACAAATAAATTCTTAGAATTTCCCAAATATTAATTTCCTCACTTGAGAGAATTTCAATTTAAAGTATTTAATTGCCATTGGCTTTAGCCAACAGACACATTAGTAAAACATTGGCTTTTGCCATATCCTTTGAATTAAAGCTCAATCTTCGATGAAAATCTGTGGCTATTATTTTCAAGGTATTTCTCAAGTACTTTGATACAGGTTTCATTAGTATCGTGAAGTAAGACGATTGATTTGTCGTTCAGATTATTAGAGATCTTGTTTATAATCTTGTCAGTGTCTTCAGAAACTGCATCGAAGGTTCTTAGATTCCATCCAATAGTTTTCATGTTGCAGGCTTTAATCGCCTTTGCTATTGATGGATTGGTTACTCCAAATGGAGGTCGGAATAAAGTAGGTGCTTTGCCGGTTGCAGATTCAATGGCATGATTGGTCTTGATTATTTGCTCACAGTATTTTTTCCATCCTGCGAATGTACTCCCGATATTGTGATCATAAGTATGATTGCCTATCAAATGGCCTTCACTTACGATCCTTAGAGCAAGAGTAGGGTATTTATCAACGTTGCGGCCAATACAGAAAAAAACAGCTTTAATGTCATGTTTTTTTAATAAGTCCAGGGTGAGCGGTGTATAGACAGAGTGGGGGCCGTCATCAAAAGTTAATAAAGGATATCCTCCTGAACTTTCACAGGTGGATTTAATAAACACATTGGCTCTGATGTTAAATGCTCCATAAGCGATAACGCCAATGATACAAAATACAACGATCAGGATCCAAACCATTTAATTGATTTTAGATAAAGTAACCATGGATGTATTTTTTATATCTCCACCCAAACAAAGAATCTTTTTATATGGAAAGTCCTTTGAATTGGTTTTCCGGATATCAAGGAGGCTACATGCGTAAGCAATAGCAATGGCATCATTTACAAATATTTTACCAATATTTTCTCCAAGATTCAGTATCTGATTTGACAGAAACAGTCCGTTCAAATGTCGATTGACATTAATGATTAATGTC
>JAYUWT010000375.1:0-3569 GCA_043753405.1 Saprospiraceae bacterium
GGTGATCTTAAAATAAAAGATGTTTCCAAACCCGTTGAATTTGATGCTTATTTCTTCGCCCTTATATTAATCACCAACCCCACCTTATCACTTATGATCTTATCCTTAACCGTGTTGAGTACACCACTGTTGTATTTAATACCGTAATCCAAACGGTTGATCTCGAAGGATGGAGTGGTAGCTGTGAGGTAATTGCCATTATTGGAAGCGATGATATAAGCATCAAATTCAACGGGTTTGGAAACATCTTTTATTTTAAGATCACCTTTCATATGATGTCTTGTTTTGTCAGTGCCTTTAATAAGAACAGATTTTTTTAAAGTGAATACAGCGGTAGGGTATTTTTTAACATCAAAGAAATCAGGAGACTTCAGGTGATTTTCCAGTTTTTCTTTTCCATCATCAGATTTCAGATCGGTGGAAACAATTGAAGCCATGTCCATGTCAAATGTACCTGTGACGATGGTACCATTTTTTAATTCAAAACTTCCTTTGTTGATATTGACAGTACCCACGTGTGTAGAAGTTGGATTCGTACCGGTCCAGTTGACGGTACTTGGGTTATCTATCATAAATGTTCCCGAAACCTTAGTGATATCTACTTCCATTTCACTTGTTGTATCAAGAGGTGGAATTGTATTTTCTACGATCACAGAGTCTGTGGTTGAAGTTTTTACTGTAGTTTCACTTTTTTTGCATGAAATCGACAAAACTGTGATAAGTGAAAAAGTTAAAATTGCAGCTATTTTGCTCATGATTTAATATTTATATTTTTTAAAAATGTCGTTTATTCAGATTCTTTTTTCAGAATGAATTAGTACTTAGTAAAGATATTATTTAATAATGTTAATTTTGAAAATCAGGGTACAAAAATAGTTTGTAAAGAATGTTTGACTTCAAATTTAGTCATTGCATATGTAACCAAACTCTTTATATCAGGAAAAAATTTCACATTAGCAGGGAATTTTAAAGATTGCTCCCCATTTTCTGTTCCAATGATAAAAAGAGGAGTGTTTCCAATAGAAGCCGCCATCTCATTGACCACTTTAGAATATTTGGGCCTTGACATCTGTTCACTTATAATCGTGACAAAAGCATCCGGCTTCAATTGAGTATATACGATCTTGAGATCTTCTATCGGAGTATCCTGTCCCAATTCTGTACAATTGATCTGTTTTGCTTTTAAACAACAATTCAATGCAGCTACCGTCACAAATTGTTTGGTGCTTGTATATGGAAAAATGACCAGGTGAGGCGCATTCATATCTTTTTTTATCCGAATTTTGGAAGATTCTGCTATGAATAACTTTTTTATTATATTAAAATAATATCCAATATGTACCTGTTCGATCCGGCCCGTGATCATTAATAAGTTCAATCTTGCGGACGCTGGAAGTAATAGATCCAGCATCGTTTCATAGATGCCTATTTGTTCGAATGAATTGTAAATCATTTCTTCGATCACATCTTCTTCAAACTGATAAATAGCTTTGATCAACCGATCCAGATCAGAATATTCCTCTGTGCGGTCCAGATTAAATTTTTCTGACATTGAGATGAGTTCCTGCTCTGACAGCGCCGCCAGCTTACTTATTTTAAATCCATTTTTATTTAAAAAAGCGATATTGGAAAGTAAAGTCAGTTCAGATTCATTATAGTATCGTGTATTTGCTTCATTTCTCCTGGGAGAGAGAATGCCGTAACGCTTTTCCCACATTCTGATTGTGTGAGTTTTAATGGAAGTCAGCTGCGCTATATCTTTAATAGAATATAATCCCACGATAGAAAATTATTTATTTAATGCAAGTCTCACTCTGAAACATTGTGTATACGAAATTGTTTACATGGCAAAATTAAGCAAGACAATGATCCGGCTTCATTATAAAACTGCAAACTACCTTAATCGAACTTATAAAATCAGCATTGAATGAAGATCGGAATCGTATGTTATCCTACTTATGGCGGTAGCGGTGTCCTTGCTACTGAACTTGGTATTGGGCTCGCCAATAACAATCATGAGGTCCATTTTATAACATATCAAAAACCTGTGCGTCTCAATTTTTTTCATCAGAATATCTACTTTCATGAAGTAGAATCGATGGATTATCCATTGTTTGAATATGCGCCTTATGAATCTGCCCTGGCATCCAAAATGGTGGATGTAGTACACTATGAAAAACTGGACATCCTGCATGTACATTATGCCATTCCGCATGCAACAGTAGCTTTCCTTGCTAAACAAATTTTGTTGCGTCACGGCATTAAAATTCCTGTGGTCACCACCCTACACGGCACGGATATCACACTGGTGGGGATTAACAAGACTTTTGCTCCGATCGTCGAATTCAGTATCGATGCCAGTGATGGCGTTACGGCAGTGTCAGACGATCTGAAGAAGCAAACAAATGAGAACTTCAATATTAAAAGTGAAATAAAGGTCATCCATAATTTTATCAATTTTGACAGGTTCCGCAAAAGCAATAAAGATCATTTTAAGAAAGCCATTGCTCCCAATGGGGAAATGATCATTACCCACACATCCAATTTTCGTCCGGTAAAGCGTGTTGCTGATGCCTTAAATGTTTTTTGCAGGATTCAAAAGGAAGTACCCAGCAAATTATTACTCATCGGCGATGGACCACTAAGGTCAGAACTTGAAGAAATGGCCAGAAAAAACCCTAATTATGAACATATACGTTTTTTAGGAAAACAGGATGCTGTAGAAGAAATATTAGCGGTCAGTGATCTTTTCATAATGCCTTCAGAAAAAGAAAGTTTCGGTTTAGCCGCATTGGAGGCAATGGCATGTGAAGTCCCGGTGATCAGCAGTGATGCCGGAGGTATACCTGAGGTAAATATCCATGGGAAAACAGGATTTCTAAGTAAGGTAGGTGATATCCCGGATATGGCACATCATGCGTTACTCCTTCTTAAGAACCCTGACATGTTGGCTCAATTCAAGGCAAATGCACTGGAACAGGCAAAGAAATTTGATATTAAGATCATCTTGCCTCAATACGAAGCCTATTACTATGAGGTTATCGAAAAAGTCAAAAATTCTTAATTATTCGATTTTCACATATCCTATTTTGTCTTATCACTCATTTTCTTAAAAACTGCATACACAGCATTGTGCAGAATGGTAGCATGATCTTCCTGTGGCATTGGTATGAAATCAACTTTCACCTTTTTTAATTTGCTATTTTGTAGCAATACAGCAAGGGACTGAGCGTCATCTTCCATTACCTTACCTTCTTTACCTACCAGAATAGTGATCTTTAAATCGGAATCCTGATGGCTTAATAGTAATTGAGGAGCTTCTTTAAGCAGTGACTGATCGTCCCACCACAGGCTTGGACTGACTATGATATAATTATTAAAAAGTCCCGGCTTTTTCAGTAATATTTCAGTTGCCAATAATCCTCCAAGCGATTGTCCCAAGAGTGTTTGATTGATACCCACATTGTATTTAGAAGTAATGAACGGCTTTAATTCTTTATCAATAAAATTTATAAATGATTCAGAATGGCCTGTAGTAGGATATTCTTTTTTTAATTCAGTATTTTCAG
>JAYUWT010000376.1:0-9278 GCA_043753405.1 Saprospiraceae bacterium
CAAAAGATAACCGGCATGTGATATACTTGAATATGCTAAAAGCCTTTTAAAATTATCCTGCATCAATGCTCCCAGATTACCGACAGTCATAGTGAGGCATGCTATTGCTCCTATCAGGGTCATCCATTCTGAGGCAACTCCAACAAATGAAATACTGAACAATCTCAATAAAGCTCCAAATGCAGCGATTTTGACCACTGATGCCATAAAAGCTGTGATCATAGTAGGACTTCCCTGATATACATCAGGGCTCCAGAAGTGAAAAGGTGCAGCCGAAATTTTAAAACAAAGGCCGATTGTCAACAACATAAATCCAAGGTAACCATACCCGTTTAAACCGGTGGATGTAAGCTTTTCACCCATCGCCACTATATCAAAAGTCCCTGTTGCCCCATATAGTAATGCCATACCCAACAACAATATGCCTGTGGCAAAGGCGCCCATCAGAAAATATTTTAAAGACGCTTCATTGCTGGCAAGGTCATCCCGCCTGCTTCCTGCAAGAACATACAGAGGTATGGATAGTATTTCAATGCCCAGGAATAACATCACCATATTCTGGAATGATACCATACACAGCCCTCCACAAAGGGAAAAAAGGATCAACCCGTAATTATCTCCAAGCGTTTCACCCAATCTGCGAAAACCATATCCGGACACCATAAATATAAGAAAAGTTGAAAGACACATCAGTGCCGAGAAAGTCATGGCGTAGTGGTCAAAAAGCAACATATGACGCAGGTCAAAATCCGGTCGGTCCATAGTATAAAAAGCCAATGCCAAACCTCCTAATGCTGCAATGATACTTATGATCTGCAAAACCGACCTACGTGCAAACAAACCTGCAAATAAAACTATCAATGCCCCTGCAAAAACAACTAATAAAACACCCATATGATATTTCGATCTGTGAAAAACCAATTCAACTCAATAGAGCACAATAATAAGAAATATAAGGAATATGTAGTAATTATGTGTGGATTAATCATGGGTCAATTGCTCTCCACCAATAACTCAACAAAAAGAAATTTTAAATTTTAATAAAACTCTGCGAAGCTAGTGTTTTGCCATTGATTGACCTTGCCCATAAGATATACATTCCCGGTGCCAAATGCCTTACATCAAAACTGGTTTTAGCAACATCCTCTAATGGAATTTGTATAGTATGAGTATTCATACTTTCAATAAAATATTCAAGATTGGAAATTCCTGCCGGTGCTTTCCATAGGATCCTTTCATTAACAGGATTTGGAAATAAAAAGAGTTTTAATACCGTTATTTTTTTAGAATTACCCGCAGAGGCTTCCATAATAAAAAGCGGATCAGCCTGATCTATTGTATCTCCGGAGGGATCAAGATTGGTATTATTGCCATTACCTACACCGTAAAAAGTGACAGCACCCTGTCCGGCATCCGGTGATGTCCAGTCAGCAGTAAATGTTTTATTTGGGGAAGATTTTTTATGCTCCAGGTATTTCCGGGATCCAATTGAGGTTATCTGAGCATCAGTAGATGGATTGGACAATATTCCGGCATTGGTGTTGGCACTATCCAACAACGCAAGCAACTGGAATCCATAACCTTTGGGATTACTTCCGGAAACAGTATTTATTGTAAAACTTAGTTTGTAAATAGTTGCAGGCTGGTATTCGGTTACTATATTTCCACTATCATCTTTAATTAGAATTTCTGAAGCAATATTATATTTTCCACCTCCATGACATTTAGAGCAAATATAGGATTGATCTCCAGGAGCACCTGTATTGCCCTCTCCACCTTGTTTTGCCCTTCCTCCAACATTGCTCATGCTGAAGAGGGAGATCAATCCCAGACATATAAATCCTACAATTGATTTAAACATTTATGACTATTTTAAAGTAAAGAAATAATAACAACAAAGAAACAATATCTTCTTTATTGTATGATAATATTATCGCTGGATCGTTGCATAATATTTAAATACTTAAGTTGAAATTAGAAATTCGTTAGTTGAATCGGGATGATAATTACAAAATGTTTATTTATAAATACAAATTTGACGTTCAAAATCGTCAATCGTTTAATTGGTTCTTTAAAGCTGATGGCTCTGATCATAAATTATTAAAATCGTAGGAAATCTTACATTATCTGAAACGGAATACAATTATACTCTCAACTTTCAACTTTCAACTTATTAAAACCCAAACCCAAACTCCGGATTCTTGCCTTGAACACCTTTATAAAATTCTTTCATACGTTCATATACTTCCGTGTATTCTAATTCCGGGGTAATTGGGTCTCCTATTTTTATTTCCTTTTTTAAAAAATCAAAGGCGACCATAATGATTGGTACCCGCGCTTTTCGTGCAATATAGTAAAATCCGGATTTAAGTTTATCAACCTTACTGCGTGTTCCTTCAGGTGCAATACATAATCGAAAACCGTCATTATTTTCAAATATCTTTGCTACGCTTTCTACATAATTATGCTTAGTGCTCCGGTCTACAGGATATCCGCCCAACCATTTGAGGACAGCACCAAAAGGCCATCTGAATAATGTGTCTTTGGCTACAAATTTAATATCCCATTGCAAAGAATTCCGAACAAGAAGACCTAAAGGGAATTCCCAATTGGAAGTGTGTGGGATTACAATCAGAACATATTTTTTCAAAGACAATGGATCCCAACCTATGATCTTCCAACCTATCACATTTAATAACCATCTGCTGAAACCACTCATTTCTAACTGTTTACTTTTCAAATATAGGTAATGGCAGCAACTTGCTTTAAATATTTAATCAATACAGTAAAACTACTAATTTATTATATGGTTGTAAAGTATGATTGATGAAAATAGAAATGATCGCATCTTTGAAATATCGAAGAAAATAAATATAATTTACACTTCGGTCAATTCTTACGGAAAGGGTGATGCTTAATAAATTTTTAGAAGGGACATGTTATTAAATATGTCCCTTTTTTTTGTCCTGCCTGGTGTTATGTACTCTGTTAATTGCAAAATTAAGACGTTTTCACTCCAGAACATGGGCTTCAGCTGCCTGAACAATCGCCCCAACAGAATATGTTTTCATATTAAGATCTGAAATAAAAGCTACAACATTACAATTTTCTGCTACCCACCATCCGGCTTCAGGTGGAAGCGTGAATTCATAAGTTTTTTTGATAATTGTACCCGGAGTCAATGCAGTCGCTAATGGATCACCGGCTAAAGCACTGAGCATTTTCCTGAAGACGTGGTTGTGTTTATAATCTTTTACATAATCTATAGGATTATCTTCCTGTGAATCAATAATGTTGGATTCATTGATCAATGCATGCAGCCTGAAATCTCCAGTTGATGAACTTACAGGTTCGATCTCAATATTACACACTAACTTTCGACTCGTCGCATCATACAAATTTTCAATATGGATTTTAGCTTTGGGAATAGATCTCAATTCATTGTCTATATTGCCAAGAACAGAAGAACTTGTCAACAAATATTCCTCCTGTGCATTATGCAGTTTCCGGTTTAAACTGACAGCGGGTTTTCCAAGATAACTACCCATATCATTTTCCAGTGTTTCTGCTTCGGTGGTCCTGAAGTCGTATTTGCTTTTGAATTCGACAGGAGTTGTGATTGGAGAACCCAAAAAATCAGTATGGTATGCCACTGCAACAATATTTTTAGGGTATCTGCCAATAAGTGAAGAGATTTCCCTCGAAGCATTCGGGCAATTGGGACATTTAACCCCGGTAAAATCTTCGATCAGCACTATTCTGTCAGATACTATCTCATCTACTTTAGGTACTATGATCTCCTCTTCTTTGCATCCGGCTATCAGAAAAATTACAAGAAGGATCAAACAATAATTAGATATATTTTTCATTAATATGTTAATATTATATAGTTAAAATGAAGTGGAAAGTGTTGCTCTTACACCACTGAATGCGGGTTCATAGCGGCATATTCCTCCTGTACATACGATGCCTTCCACTTGTTTGATATATCCCAGAGAAAACCTGTTTGGCCCCTGAGTATAGAATACTGAAATCGAAGGATAATTATTTGCTTTTTTGGTTTTTTCAGGATTAAAACCATAGTTAAACATGTCAGAAATAACAAAACTCCAATGTGGAGCTATCGTATATTCTGCCAATGCATATACCCAACTTCCGTAATCCTGCTCTGTGAACATAGCAGAGGCTTCCAGCCTGATGGCTTTTTTGCGGGAAAATTTGTGCAAAAATTCAACAAATGGCGTGTAAGTCTCAACATTTGGGACACCTACCTTCCCTTCATAGATATACTGATTGTAAACCTGCCGTTGTAGGCCTATGATAAAATTGTTGTCCCTGTTTGGTTTCCAGGTAACTTCACCATAGATCTCCCTATATAAAGCCACATCTTCCAACGAATTAATATGCGAATAATTTAACAGAGCACTCACTTTATCGTTGAAAGCATATTGAATATCCAGCTGAAGCGCAAGTTCTCCCATAAACTGAATAGCCGGATTGTACCTAGATGTTAATCTGTATGTATTTATTTTGGATAAAGCAGGGATATAATTGATCAGGCCCCTGTTCAACAATAAATTAGGATCTGTTCTGAAAGAAAAATTTTCAGTCCTTTTACCTTCAATAGTTACTCCCAATCCGTGATCAGCATAACTGATACTGGAATAGAAAACCGTCCCGGATTCTTTGATAAACCTGCCGGCTGACGAATCAGGACCGATATGCCTGAAATCTGTTGGTGAATACATAATCTCAGGAGTCTTATATGCTCCCTCCATATACCATGAGATCGGACCATAATTGAGCGTATTATATAAGGTCATCGCGTAAGTATTGGTCTTGTAGGAGTAAATACTATCTTTCGGTTCATAATATTTTAATACATTGTTGATACCATCTGTGGTAGTATTGTCCAATGTCCTTGCTACTACTCCAAAACCGGGAGCTATGGAAATGCTGGTTAAATTAGCTGAATCGCTCAGAGTTACAAATCCTTCAATACTCGCACCTTTTATAACAGCGCCATATCTGTCGAATTGTGCTTTTTGTTGTCCTGTAAAGCCCTTTATTTTCCAATCCGGTGCTATATCGTAAGTGGCACGCACACCGAATAACGCGTTATCTATTGCCAGCGGCCTCTCTTCATATGCCCTGTAAATAATTCCGGAACCGATCTGGTCATAGATATATCCTCCTTTGATATTTAATTTATCGATCTGCTTGGAAACATACCAGTTGCCGATCCCGATAGCAGTATAAGATCCACCGTTTGGATTCAACAAATAAGAATTATTAAATACATCCAAACGTATTCCTGCTTCGAATCCTCTGACATTATAATTTACATTGAGCCAGGAGTCGGCACCATACAATTGGTTATCATACTGAGGTGTATTAGCAGCGTTGATGGACTCATCTTTCATGAAAAAATTCAGATTTGTCTGTAGACTACCTGATATTTTGCCCGCAGTGATACCCTGACCCTCACTTTCATTAAATATCAATAATAACCCCAGGAGGGTAAATACTACTTTTTGCATGTTGTCTTAGCGAAAATTTTAAATTAAGCGACAAAAGTATATTTTTATTTTTTGAAATGAGGCATCTAAACTATAAATATTTGGGAGAAATTAATTTAGCTTTGCCGCTTTATTGAATTTTAGGCTTACATAAGGTATACTTTTTATATTGGTTTGGTTAAAGTCTCGTTAAACAATGATCAGGACAATGTAAAGTTTATACTTTTATGTCCCTATTCAGGTTCCTAAGCCAACTATCATATTAATAATATTTCTAAATCTTCATTTTGATGCGTTATTTAAATTTTATGAAATTAGTCGTTTTTGCATTGATCATGTTTCCCGGCGGAGTATTTGCTCAAACTAATTTGCCTTCCAATCAGATCAAATCATTGGATGGTAAAAATGTTACTTTACAGGATTATGTAAAGCCGGGTGCAGTTACAGTTGTATCTTTTTGGGCCACATGGTGTGCACCATGCAAAAAGGAATTGGATGCTATAAAATATTTATACGATGATTGGGAGAAACTATATGGTGTGAATTTAATTGCCATATCGACAGATGATAGCAAATCCGCAGCCAAAATTAAGCCAATGGTTGAGCAAAAAGGATGGAAATATACCATTTTGTCGGATCCAAATCAGGAATTGCAGAAAGCATTTAATTTCCAGGCTGTTCCACAGACATTTTTAATAGATCAGAGTGGCAGGATAGTATGGACACACTCCGGATATGTGGCAGGTGATGAATATGAATTAGAGGATCAGATTAAATTATTGGTCAAAAAGTAATTTCCATTAACTTAATATATGAAAATCATCTATTTACAAAAATGATTATTTTTGTAACCTTAAATAAAGTTACATGACTATTAGATACTTGTTTTTAAGTTTGGTTTTTTTCATAGTCAGTTTTCCTGCATGCAAACCGGATATAAAAGATAAACAACCGGAAGACAATATTACCGAGCAATCATTGGCTGCTCATACCCGCCTAAAAAATTACATAGACAGTGTATTTTTAACAAATTCAGCAACACAGGATTCATTTTATACTACGAAGGAGATCTATAAAGATTGCACACTAATAGCTACAGGCGTTCAGGGTGATAGCCTTACCCCGGAATTATTGTTCAAAGCGGGAGCCCTCGTCAAAGGAAGAAATGACCCTACGAAGGCCATAGGAGTATGGGCTCTTATTACTGAGCATTATCCGGATTCAAAATGGGCAGCTGATGCAATGTTTCAGAAGGCTTTTACATTTGACAATGACCTGCACGATAAACAACTGGCCAAACAATATTATGAAAATTTTCTGAAAACTTATCCCGATCACAATCTTGCTGAAGACATTAAGTTATTGATCCCTACATTGGATAAAACTGATGCACAACTGATTGAAGAATTTGAGAAAAAAAATAAACTTTAGTTACTTACAATAATTTAATATAAATGAGATTTACAATCCTGATATTTTTCCTCATTTCATTCATTAAACCTGCTGTCTATGGCCAGGGTATAGAATTTTTCCATGGTACCTGGGAGGAGGCAAAAGCTAAGGCCAAAGAAAGTGGAAAATTGGTCTTCGTGGATGCCTATACCACATGGTGTGGCCCATGTAAAAGAATGGCTGCAGATATATTCCCACAACCGGAAGTGGGAACTTATTATAATGCTAATTTCATAAACTATAAGTTGGACATGGAAAAAGGTGAAGGCCCTGCTTTTGCTAAAAAATATGGAATAAGAGCATATCCTACTTTATTATTTATAAATGGTGAAGGAGAAAAGGTTTATAATCATGTAGGTGGTTCTGATGCAAAAGGTCTTGTATTTATAGGAAGTACAGCCATAGAAAAATATGATAAAAGTCCTGCTTTAGCAGTAAAATATAATGGCGGAGATAAAAGTCCCGAATTAATTCTGGAATATATCAAAGCATTAAACAGTTCCAATAAATCCAGCCTGAAAGTCGCAAATGAATATTTGAACGGACAAAAAAACAATATTTCTGATGTTCATTACAGAATAATCTATGAAGCGGCCACCACAAGCGATTCCAAACCATATGAGTATCTGATAAGCAATGAAAAATCCATTGTAAAATTATATGACCAGAAAGCATTTGATCAACGAAAATATAAGGCATTATTAAATAGTATCAATAAATCGATCGAATATGATAGTCCTGAATTGCAAATAGAGGCTTTAACTACAGCAAAGAAAGTCCTGGATAAAGACAATAACAAAATGTTTATTTTGGAAACAGACCTGATCCATGCTGATGCTACTAAAAATGGTCAAAAATATATCTCCGTCGCAAGTAATATCGGTAAAAACTACAATAGTAAGAGCATCATAGACCTGGGACCAATTATAAAAGGGCTTTCCACTATATACATTGGCGAAACTGATAGTAAAAATACTGTTCAAATGCTATACAGCAAACAGGCTCAGTATAGTAATGACCCTTCAAAAGGTCTTGAATATGCGACTTATCTGATTTCGTTGAATGATAAAGAAAATGCCCTGAAAGAAGCCCTGAAAGCAAAAGCCCTCGCAGAAAAACAAAAACTGGATACCACCAAATATGACAATCTTATCCTTAAGATCAACTCTAAATAAGTCTTTCATTTTTAAATCTTATGCCATGTTGAAAAAAATATTCTTTATCACATTGACTGTACTTTCTTCTTCATTGATGTTTGGACAGGGGATTGAGTTCGAGACAAGTAACTGGTCTGATATTCTTAAGAAAGCACAGAAAGAACATAAACTGATATATATTGACGCCTATGCATCCTGGTGCGGCCCTTGTAAAATGATGAAGAAGAATATTTTTCCTGATGCTCAGGTCGCTACTTTCTTTAACAGCAATTTTATAAATGCTCAGATAGACATGGAAAAAGGTGAAGGTCCAAGCCTGGCTAAAACGTTTAGTGTAAATGCTTATCCTACTCATTTATTTGTAAACGGGAAGGGACAATTGGTGCATTTTGGACTGGGTTATATGGATGCCGTTCAATTCGTATCGTTGGGTAAACAAGCTGTAGATCCCAAACAACAATACATCACCATGCAGAAAAAATATGAGGATGGAAATAGAGATGTTGCTCTTTTGACCAATTACCTGGAATTGCTTTATCAAACAGGAGATCCAAAAGGAGATGTGGTAGCCCAGGAATATTTCAAGACACAAAATGATCTAACCACTGATGAAAATATAAAATGGCTGAATGCTTTTGCAATCAATCCTGCATCAGTCAACCATTCAACCCTTCTGGCTAATAAAACTGCTTTGACACTAAAACTAAAAAGTGAATTTTTGAGCAATCTTGCTTATAACTATTATGTAACCGACCATAAACAAAATATGGATCTTGCCGCCGCTCAAAAGCATATTAGTAAGGTCTACCCTGAAGAAAGTGGCATTTTATCTTTTTATCTTGCGTCATATTATCACAAAAAGAATAAGGATACAGAAAAATACGATCAGGCATTGATGGCATATTTGACACCTGACAATCTATCCAAATTTGACCATCAGGAATTGAACAGTTATGCATGGTATATCTATGAAGAAAGTGATGACCTTGTTAAAATTAAACAAGCAATTTCCTGGGCCGAGGCATCAGTAGATAAATTATCTCAATACGCCAATAATGATACACTTGCATGGTTATATTATAAAGCCGGTGACGTGGCCAAAGCCAAAGTGATAGCAGCAAAAGCAATAGCGCTTGGCAAAGAGACAGGA
>JAYUWT010000377.1:0-9240 GCA_043753405.1 Saprospiraceae bacterium
CAATTATTTTCAGGAGGAAAAAATGGAATACCGGTGCCAGGATTTCCCACATAGTTTAAAAAATATTCTGCAGAAACTATTGGAGTATGAACCGGTGAATCTTCATCAATTACCTTAAAATTAATATTTATTCTTTGAGTCCTGTATAATACGAGATCTGCCGAAGTATTCAGATAAATAACAGGTCCGGTAATATCTTTTGCTGAGCCCGTTTTAAAAGAAGTGGTTACATGATCGCTAGAGTTATTTTCATTGATTCCGTTATTATTGCCATCCAAATTGTTGTCAAATAAATCTTTGACTTCCTTTATTATAATGGTAATACTATCATTTACTGGAAGATCTGAATCCGGGATTAATGTGAGTATTCTATTGGTTGTATCCAGTGAAATTGAAAATGCCAGGTTAATGCCTGAGGAATTTTTTATTTCTATTGTATTTGAATTAATTGATGATAGCTGCATTTCATCTGAAAAATAAATAATTGGTTTCGTATTGATTCCTAATTTTTCATCTCCATCAGCAGGAATTATCCGGGTTACCACAGGTGGTTCAAGATCTTGAAATTGCTCTGAATATTTTAGCCATAATGAACCCAGATTGTCGCTCACGATGAAATCCATGTAATTGTCACCATCTACATCCAGCACTTCAAATTGTTTTTCAATGTATTCGAGTGGCAGTTTTTTAGTTTGGGTTATCAAACTAAAATCATCCGTTTTTAATATTTTTAATGCATCATTCAACAAGACTATTTCCTTATTTTTATCACTATTTATATTTAAAAGTTTAAAACTGTGCATTGGTATATTTGAAGCCAGAACCGGACTGGTTTTTACCAAATTTTTAGTTTCGATATCATATACCTGGAAGTTTTGATCGAATCCTATATATAATAATTTCTTTCCAGTAGTAATGTCTTCATCGACCTGCATTCCTCTGAAATATCCTGTGACCGGCAACTGCCATTGGAGTAACTTAGTTTCTGTATCATAAGCCTGGATCATATTGTTGGATGCATGACCTAATAATACTTCATACGCAGCGTCATTATCAACATTTGCCAGCTCTATATGGTAAGCAGAAAATCCCACAGCTGCTGTTTTCATTTTTTCAACATAAAATCCATTTTCGTAAGCGTATTGATGAACGCGACCATCCTCGTCTCCTATCCAGATCTCATCGACTCCATCCCTATTTGAATCAAAAAATCTGACAGTCTCTATATTTGTTACAGGAAGTTCAGCGATCTGAACAAAATCAGGATAAGAGAAAATAAGCGGTTTGAAACTGCTCCTTATGGGACAAAGCATAATCTCACTATGCGTTTTATCCTTTGTGTTACCGATAAATATTTCATCAAAATAAATATTATATAGGTCGTATTCACGGAGCGTGGAATCGTTGGAAATATTTATTTTTTTGAGTAATTCTTTTTCAAATAAATCCCGGTATTCAATAACAAAATGTAGTATATCTGCGGGACTAGTCCCGTTTTTGACAGCGGGAAAAAGTCGATAAGGCCCTTCAGTAACAGGGTCTGTATTCTCAAGTTTTTTTGACTTGCAATTAATAACATTGATGGGATTCTCCTTACCGGTAGGACCTGAATTTCCTGTCACAACCTCAATTTGTCCATCACCATTCAAATCTCCGGCACTCATATGTAATGTGCCGTATCCAATGTTATCCACTGTCCAGGATTTTGATCTGGTATATGGATTATAACATACAAGTTCGTCTGATGAAGTATGAATAAACAATTCTTTTTTTCCATCACTCTGGATGTCATTTACCAAAGATGATTTAACATTACCCGATTCAAGTTCATTTAGCAGAGTTTTTGTCACTCCGCTGTATATCTTAATTTTACTGCTTTCACCGACAGAAAAAATTTCCTTGATTTCATCGTTATCAACATCAATGAGTTCCACTTTTGAAGAAAATCCCTCATCATAATCCCATTTGATCTCCTTATTCAAAGCATTGATGACCAATGCTTTAAAAGTTCCGCTAAATACAATTTCAATATCTCCACCACCATCGACATCACCTATTTCGAATTCATCTCCCTGTATTCCCGGCAACTCCCAGACTTTTATCCCGGACACAAGGTCAAATGAGTAAAGTGTACCTGACGTCAATAAGATCATTTCGCTTAAAATCCCATCTTTATTTAAGTCGGAAATTTTAGCGAGCACCACACCTGAAATTCCCGTATTAATAGTTTTTATCAACTCATAATTACTGCCATCATAAACATCTATATTTCCATTACTCAGATATACCAATATATCTAAATCATTATCGTCATCTATATTGTAAGTAAGTACAAAATTTACTTTTGCGCTGCCCATATAGGAAGGGCTGATCCAGTCATATTTAACTTTTTTCTTACCGGTCAGATAGTGTGCTACAAAGACTACATCAAAAGTTTGCTCACCCCCACTGCCTATGATCTCTGAAGTTCCATTATTATCAAGATCGGCTATTATAAGATTTTTTTGTCCTATGCCATTGCGCACCTGACGATATTCATAATGTGTTAAAATTTCCTGAGCTGAAATTTTAAAATATGAGAGCATGAACAGAATAATTAATATGTAATTTTGTTTCATATCATAAAGATTTAATCGGATGATGTTAGATGATTATTTTGGGAAGCAGACCATTTTTTGAACAAAATTTTTGTGACCAACTTTGATTTTACAATAAAATATTCCGGACCTGACATTTCTGTTTAACCATTTAATTTCATTTTTTCCGTCTTGCAGATCAATATTCAAAAGTTGGTCTATTTTATTACCTATTCCATCATATATTTCTATGGTGGCTAAAGTATTTATCTTGCTATCAATGGAAAAAATTACATCAGAACTAAACGGATTTGGAAATAACCTTACCTGGTCTGATCCGAACGAATTCATATCAATTGCATTCAACCCGGGACCATTTCCATATGCCCTGAGCAATTTATTTGACTTGTCATTAACTATAAGGAGGCTATCCGAAAGTGACATTGCACCTCCGATATTAATAACCTCAATGGTATTGCCCAGATCTTTGTTTATTATATAGACCTTATCCTGGGAAGAAGCGAAAACTAAACGATCATTTACAACGGGTGAATAGAGGAGTTCATTTACTGTTTCATTTTTCCATATTATTTCACCGTTCAGCAGATTTCTCGCCTCAAGATTTCCCTTGTACAAAGTATAAAGTGTATCATTACGAATGGCCGGATTTGCAATAATAGTGCCAAATAATGACCATTTCACTTCCAATGTATTTATATCCAGGATATCTAAGTTTTTAGCAGATGTGATGATCAATAATTGATTTGCAGTATCGATCATGGTTGCAGTGACATCTCCGTAAAAATCGAAATTATAATCTAATTTTTTTTCAGCGATAATTTCCCCGGTTTCAAGTCCGAGGACTGTTAACTTTCCTTTTGAGCAACAATATACTTTATCCCTAAATGCTACGGGAGTCCAGCTATCAATATCTAATTGTGTATACCATAATTTCTTACCGTCGAGCGAATTTAATGCAAATATCCCCCCGTAATATCCACCTTGTATTAACAAGACATTATTGTGAACGATGCCGGAAAGCTCTCTTGTTCCCTGTGATTCAAATGGTGTCTTCCATACTTCCCTGCCATCATGAAGATTATATGCCCTGAAGTTATATCCATCATCCTCATTAGCAAATTGGGTAAAGAACATACCATTCCCATAACACACATTTCCAACAACGACTTTATTATTTAATTCTACAATATAGTGAGGAATACCCGTAGATATGTCGAGAGAGAGAAATTCGACTTTCTGATTAAAAGCCCAGTTTGGAAATATTACATGGCGATTGGCAATAATGGCTTGTTTGTAGAAGAAAAAATCATCTTCTATCGGATAATTCCATTGCTCTTTCAGGCCAGGAGATATATTATTATATGAACTGTTACCGGTATGGTGGTTATTGCCTCCCATCGTTACCCAATTATTTTTTTCATCTTCGAATATCTCAATAGTAATAATGTCATGAAACCCCCAATTGCCTGCGAGGTCTTTGGCATGAATAAAAATATCCGTGTTACCCGAGTTCAATGTCCTTGTATCTATATCTATATAGGCTTTTTCTTCATAACTATCCCACCGGCCATCGGCAGGAAGAAATGGCATACCGGTCCCGGGCAAATTAAATATATGGAAAAAGTATTCGGCCTCACTTAATAAGGAGCGGGTGCTGAACATGGTATCCTTGACAGTCATTTCAATCCGGATCTTCCTTCCCTGCCAGGTTGATATAAATAGAGGAGTGTGGAATTTAATTTTAGGTGCATAACTATCACCGCCATTTCCAGTTTTGAATTGAAGTTTGTAATGATCATCGTTGTTGAAAGAACCAATTCCGTCGTGGTTGGAATCAAGAGGATTACCATTCAGGTCTTTTATTTCCGTAAGTGTAATCCTGAAAGAATCATTGTACGGTAGATCAGCTGCAGGTATTAGTTTCAATGTTTTGTCAATATCTGAATACTCCGTATCAAATTGAATAATATTTCCATTCAGATGCTCGAAATAAATTGAATTTATTGAGATACTTGCAGGGTCAATAGATTCAGAAAAGTAAATTATCGGATGAATATTTCGATGAATATTTTGCTCTCCGGGTTTGGGATAAGTTTCAATTACTGTAGGGCTGATCAGATCTGAATAGTCATTTGCAGCTTTGTACCATACACTTCCAAAATGATCACTAACTATAATATCCAGACTGCCATCCTGATCAATATCACTAACACTTAATTGTGTCCGGGCATATTGTGGAGAGAGTAATGCGCTTTCGAATAAGTCATTAAATGATTTGTCCATAACCCGGATTTTATCATTTAAAATAATTATTTCTTTTTCTTCAGAACTATTGACATTGTGGACGGATATAGAAGAAATATCTTTTGAAGAAGGTAATATTGCACTTTCTTTAATTAAATTTAAACCGGGTAAATCATAAATTTTTATTCTATCCTTTCCCGCTATTAACAGGTTTTTATTCCCATCAACTACATTCAGGTCAACTGCCATGCCTGCCACCTCGATACCCACATTTACTGTCCAGAGAATCTGACCGTTTGATATTTTATATGCAGCGATAGAGGAGTTGAAGGTATCACCTGTCAGCAATTCCAGGGCAGTGTCTTCATCTACATTTTTTAATTCCAATAAACTGATAAAACCAGGTGAATGATCTGCAACAAAACCTAATTCGTAATTTCCATCTTTATATTTATACTGGTATACATGACTATCATATGTAGAGATCCAGATTTCATCGAGTCCGTCATGATCAGTATCTGCTACTCTTATACAGCTCACTTTATCTATCCTGAATTCAGTGATGTAACTCAGGTCTGCTGCATTGAAAATATAGATGATATTATCATTTGGATTGATATTACTCAGAATGATCTCCTGACGGTAAGGATTGATCGTACTGCCAAGTATAGCTTCGTCTGCGCTTTTGTTTTCAAGGTTAACATAATGTAATGCCGAATCTTTTTTGATATCAATTATTTGTAAAAATGGATCGTTACTATTTACATCACAATGAGAGAATACTATGGCTTTGTTTGTTTTACCTTTTTCTTCTTTCAGGGGAAATAATTTAAAAGGTTGAAATGTATACGGAAATATTCTCATGAGTCTTTTAGTCTCCAGATTAGCGATCAAAAATCCTCTGTCACCAGATGATTCTATTGAGTTTCCCCATATCATTTCTTTAACTGAATCACCATTGAGATCGGATATGCCAATATTAGATACTCCATAGCCTGGTTGATTCTCGACACTCCATTTCACGTTGCCATTCGTAATATCAATACATTTTATTACGTTGCTTCCGATCACTAATTCTTCGGCGCCATCTGCATCGATATCTGTGACAAAAGTGGTGTAAACCGAAGTATTTAAATCGAAATCATATAGGGGTGAAAGTGATTTTGCACTTAATGCTACCACTAATCCATCCTCTGATATTGAAAAAATCTCTTTAATACCATCATTATTGACATCAGCGAGTTCGAGATGCTGCTGAAATCCTGCGGTGTAACTCCATTTAATTTGCTGCGTTTGTGCATCTATTACTAATCCCGGCTGATTGAGATCACTTCCAATTACGATATCATTGCGATTGTCACCATCGACATCACCTAATTTTATGTTATGTCCTTTAAAGTTGTCATTTTCCCATATCAATTCATCGGAGATTAGATCGAATACCAAAGTGCCTTCTTCTGAAATCATTATCAGCTCTGCAATTGTTCCATCTTTGTCAATATCACCGATCAGCGCTTTCTCAGCAACAATAAAGGAAGTGGAAATAGTTTTAATTAATGTATAAGAATTACCTGAATAACATTCAATATTGCCATTCTCAAGTAAAACCAAAATATCATCATAAGCGTCTCCATCGATATTATGATCAAGGATCGCACTTATTCTTTCCTGACCTGTGAAGACCCTGCTATGCCAATGATCTTTGATCTCGCGACCAATCATATTAGCAGCAAATAAAATATCTGCATCATTCCGTGATCCTGAAAATAAGATTTCAGGCAAACCTTCATTATTAAAGTTTTTGATTAAAAGATTTTTCTTACCACATAATTCACCATATGACTTATACGAAAAAAACTGTTGGAGTACCTGAGCATTTATATTCTGAAGAATGCAAATAGTGATAAGAAGGGAAATGAAGCTACGGATCATGCGATTTGTCAATTGTTTTATTACATAATCCCGGCAAGATATATACTTTTCCAAAAAAAACGGCAGGAAAGAAACGCTGCCAGGTTTTAAATAAATAGATTTGATAGGATATAAATCAGAAGGACTGCAAAGAGGTCTTGGATCATTTCCTTAAAATGATATCATCAACCAATAAAAAAAGTTTAACAGAAAAAATACGTTTATGTGCTCATCTGAGGTTTTACCTAATATTCCTGGCTTTTTAACTAATAGGTAATACAATTTTTGGAGATAAATGATTTACTATTTCGAACGCCCTTCTAACTCCTTCATCTCTACTCGTACTATTTTATTAAGTAAATTATTATTGCCATACCTAATAACCCAGTTTTTAACCGTATTTCCGCCTTTGATGCCATATCTTCTCGATAACTGGATTAAACTTATACCTTCCTCCTCAAACTCCCTCACCACTTTTTGTTTAAAGCTAATACTGTACCGAATTGTAATTCCTTGTTCCTTGTTCATTTTTTGTCAGTTATTTTGTTAAAAAACTGTCAACTTATATCAGGACAAGACACCCATTATTCATTGTTCATTATTCATTATTCATTATTTAAACGCGCATCTTACTCCTCTTAATTAAATACGACTGCAACACCTGGTCAAATCCAAAATTGATATCGGCCGGGACGAAGTCGATCTTGTACTGAAGGGCCTTCATACGCAGCTCTTCTTCGTACCTGGTCATGAATGACGAATATTCCTGCTTCAATTCATTGGACTGGAGCTTGAGTTTTTCACCACTTTCGAGGTCGATGAATTCGTAAGGACGGTTTTCAAACTCAAAACGGAGTTCTTTTCCGGCGTCCATTACGTGAAAAAGGATGACTTCATGTTTGTTGTGTTTTAAGTGTTGCATCGCGTCAAACATCGGTTCCATCTTATCAGGATGTTCGAGCATGTCGCTGAAGATGATGATGAGTGACCTTTTGTGCAAGGCGTCCGCTATCAAATGCAGTGATTCAGTGGCAGCAGTTTTTTTGTTGATCTGGTCTTTGTAGATGTATTGATCGAGCGTCGAAAAGATTAATTGTTGATGGGCACTATTGGACTTCACTTCAGAATGATAAACGAGTGACTCGTCAAACAAGGTCAAACCAAATGCATCCCTTTGTTTCTTCAATAAGTGTGTCAACGCAGCTGCCGCGAGGCAAGACCACTGCAATTTGTTCATCCGGACATCCTTGTCCACTTCCTGTCCCGGAAAATACATCGAAGAAGACACATCTATGACAACGCGGGCCCTTAGGTTGGTCTCTTCTTCATATTTTTTAGTAAAATACCTGTCCGACCTCGCGTACACTTTCCAGTCAATGTTGCGGATACTTTCACCGGGCTGGTATAACCTGTGTTCTGCAAATTCAACAGAAAATCCATGAAACGGACTCTTGTGGAGGCCTATGATAAAGCCTTCCACCACCTTTTGGGCGATAAGCTCGAGGTTGGTGTGTTTTTTAAGATCTACAGAATCGAATATCGTCACTTATGTGTTCTTTAAATATTTTAGCAATTAAATTACAGAAACAGATTTACAAATTTTTCGTAGCTGCCAAAAATGTATTCCTATTCATTTTGAGATAACACAATACTTGCTTTACAATAAATTCAGGAACAGGGTCAATATGGCTTTGAATAATAATTGATCTAGCTAAATCCTCTCTGGTTCACATTTCATGACCACCTCTTCCTTTATTCGAAAGTCCTTCAAAGAAATATTGGACAATTTAGATATTGTCATTGTAATAAGCAATTAAACAACAACTGGTTTTAACTTCCTTATGAAATGTAGTAACTGAATAAGAATTAAAAATTTCAGTAACAAATTTGTTACGACCTATTATCATTTCTATACCGGGCGTTATGTAATTTTCTTCACCGATAGGTTTTGAAGTAATTTTCCACCCTAATTCTTTTAGTACACTTTTCAGCGATTGCTTATTTGAGCTATATTCAATAAACTCGTTATAAACAATGTCAAATGATTTTTTTGCCTCCTGAAGAGTATTGCCATACCCTGTCAGATCTAAGTGTGGCGCATGGACGAAATGAATATTATTTTCATCTTTGAAAGACACAAATAATAAATTGATTTTGATCTTTTCACTATGAGAATTATCCACCTTTTGAGAAATGATTTTTGTCATAATTTCATCTTATGATTACAAATATAATTTAATATTTGCCGGGAATGCCATTAAATAACTATTGAAAATGGTTGAACTTTTTATTTAATTAAAAATCCCTTACACAAACGCAGCTGTGTAAGGGAATATTTTTAAGTTATGTCAGGACTAAAGATTAGCCTCGATCTTGGAAGCTATTACCTGTCTGGAAGCAGCACCTACATGTTTCTCCACTACTTCACCGTTTTTAATAAAAAGGATCGTAGGAATACTTCTGATCCCATATTTGAAAGAGACCTCAG
>JAYUWT010000378.1:0-9233 GCA_043753405.1 Saprospiraceae bacterium
TCATAAGTATCTACTTCAGTTTGGGGAATACTGAAAAATAGATTTCCATCATAACGGTGAATCGATTCGATGTAGGAATTGCCAACTCCTGGAGTCAGATCTTTGACCATATGGAAATTTTGGGAATAGGAGGCGTATGAAAAAATTGAAAGGAATAAAACTATAAGAGTTTTCATAAAAAAGGATTAGGAGTAAATAATCCTTAAATATATAAAAAAAACTCAAAGCCGTTTCAAACTTTGAGTTCAAATATTTTTCATGAGGATACCCCTCATTTATAATCTATCAATAATAATTTATAATTCTCCAATCGATCGTTACAAAAAATAACAACTAACAATTAATAATTAACAACTAATGGTCATCCCATCTCACTCACCACCTCTGTCACTTCGGGTACCATTCTTTGAAGCATGCCTTCGATACCGGATTTTAAAGTAATTGTGGAAGAAGGGCAGCCACTGCAGGAACCCTGAAGAATTACAGTTACAACTCCTTTGTCATAGGATTTGAATTCGATGTTGCCGCCATCGCCTTCTACGGCAGGTTTCACAACATTGACGATGAGGTCTTTTATTTTCTGAACGATGGCTATATCGTCACCGGTGTATTCTTTTTCATGTTTCTCAGCTTCAGTTTTAGCCTGCTCTTCTTTATAGCCGTCATTCATGATAACCTTGCCCTCTGACACATAGTTTTTAATGAATTCCTTCAATCTCAGTTGGATCTCTTCCCAGCCATAATTCATTTCCTTTGTGATCGACACAAAATTGTTACAGATGTAAACTCCCTTCACATAAGGGAATTCAAATAATGCTACAGCAAGTGGTGACCATTCTTTTGCGCTTTCTACTTCACGAAAATCAGCTGGTCCACCCTGGAACAACATCTTGTTCACTACAAACTTAAGTGACTCAGGGTTGGGTGTTTCTTCTGTATATATGAGTATCGGGGATTTTACTATTTGTTCTTCCATCACGATTTTTTGTTATTTAGATTCAGAACAAAGAAAGGGAAAAAAAGTTAATTTTCGGGAATTGGTTCACGCAAAGAGGACAAAGAAGGGTTCACGCAAAGAAGCAAAGAAGGTTCACGCAAAGAAGCAAAGAAGCGCAGAGGAGGCTAAGATTGTATCTAAACTTTTATTTACTTCAAAAATTTAAAATTATGTCTTATATGTTTTTTATTTTCTTCTTAAATTATTAAATTCACAATTCAAATCATTTTTCACTTCAAACACACCCAAAAAATGACTGAAAACGAAATATCTTTTGGAATAATCGGAATTGCAATTGAATTACACAAAACAATTGGTCCGGGGTTACTGGAATCAGCGTACGCTTCAGCTTTAGCATTTGATTTAAGAGAACATGGTTATGATGTTTTGGAAGAGGTTCCAATGCCATTCATTTATAAAGACATAAGAATGAGCGTTGGTTATAAGATAGATCTAATTGTAGAAAATAAAGTCCTTTTAGAACTAAAGTCCGTGGAAACTCTCGCGCCGGTTCATTACTCACAAACTTTAACCTATTTAAAACTATCCGGATTAAAGTTGGGCTTGTTAATCAATTTTAATACCAGCATTCTGAAAGAAGGAATTCATAGAATTGTAAACAAGTTATAGGCCAAGATAAATATAGTTCTCGCAAAGAGGCAAAGAAGTGCAAAGGACACTAAGAGTTACATTAAAATCACTTTTGCGACCTTAGCGTGTCCTCCCTTTGCGCCTTTGCGTGAACCACTACCCGTACAACTCCAACCTGATATTCCCCTTATCGATTTGCATTTTATCTTCCAATATCCCGACAGCTTCGTCGATCATGTCCTGCCATCCGCACAATAGGAACAAAGGCTGTTCGCGGTTGTCATTGTATAAATTCTGATAGATGGAATGAACGTAACCTTTATGGTAAGGTCCGTCTCCGGTATGTCTTGATAGAGCAATGTCAAGTTTGAAATTTGGAAACTTTTTATATTCCATTAAATCTTCATGATACAGCAGATCACTTTCATGACGTGTCCCAAAGATCAGATGGAAATTAGTAGCATCAAACACAGGATTTCCCAATACAAATTGCAACATTGCCCTGAAAGGTGCAAGACCTGTCCCGGTGCAAACCATGACAACCTGAACGGGAAGTATTTCCGGCAAGATAAAAACTCCATCAGGTCCTTTGAACTTTAGTGTATCACCAACGTTTATTTCATCGCACAAATAAACTGAACCTAGCCCGCCCTCCATCTTTGCCACACACAATTCCAAAATACCATCATTGACATCGTTGGCGATCGAATAACTCTTCCACCGCTGCAATCTTTTTTCACCAACCGGTAGATCAAAGGTGATGAACTGGCCGGGAATGGCAGTTGTCACTTCTTCTTCAGGTTTGATCCAGATCCTTTTGACACGGTCAGTTTCAGTCTGAATTTTAATTACAGTTCCATCTATCCATTTTGGCATGACTTTTTTCTTTATACTAGTAATTCCTGCGCTGAATACAATTTTATATCATATGCCTTCTCAGTAGCTTCTTTGTAATCTTTTAATGGCTCCCTACCCAGGAACATTACAAAATCTCCGCCCCAGGCTCCAAGTGACTTGACCATTCCATCAAAATCAGGAAACATCCTTCTTTTTATTGGCTCTATCTCAAGAAGAAATCCAATTGTTTCTTCATGTATCTCAACCGCTTTGATCACATTGCCGATCTTTTCTCCGTCCAGAATATGGTAGGTGAGTCTATTGATGAGGTCGATACGTTTCGAAAGGTCCATATTGGCAACTTTATCCATAAAATACTTAATTGCAGTAGGAGTATCAGATTTTTGCCCTAAATAAGCAAAACCTGCATAATCATTTAGTATGGAAGGTCGATGTACTTTGCCAACCAGTAGTTTTTCAGCCATTTGAAATACAATAGGGTCATCGGACAATCCGCAAGCGATGTCGTATCCTGATCCACCAATAGTATTTTTCTGTAATTCGAATGGGTTGACCTCCATCCAGGCTGCCAGATTGACCAAAAGGCTGGAACTGCTGCCCATTCCCCATTCAAGTGGCCAGTTAGTAGTGGTTTCTATAGAATAGGAATTTTGATTCAAAATATTCTTACCACTTAGATTTATCGCTGTTTGAAGAATGTGGATCAATTTATCAGCGACTATGGGATCAGAACTTGAGATCACTTCTATTGTTCCATCTGTGGAAAATAAAGCATCAAACCATGGATTTCCTTCATGGTCGAGGGCATTCCAGATAAGTGTTCCCGCAGCTGTATCACTTCGGTTGACGTCCATGGTCTGAAGGGCTTTAGAGGGCCAGGCCAGACACCTTGCACCTAATAATGCAAGGTATTCTCCAGTGATCATTAGCTTACCCCTTGCTTTATAACTTATGGTCATGGACAACCTGTTTTATTCATTAATGATGGCGTCTTTACTTCGCGACTTTTCTAAAAATTCTCTTACTGCAGCGTAAGTAATAGTTTTATTAATAAAATGGGAATTAACCGATTCACTTTCTTCAGAAGTAACATTCATCTGCCAGAGCATATTTTGCAAATGCATACGCATATGCCCTTTTTGAATTCCGGTTGTAACCAAAGATTTGATGGCGCCAAAATTTTGCGCCAAACCCGCTGAAGCAACTATCATCATAAGTTCTTCAGCTGTCGGATTTCCTAATAATTCAAGGGATCTCTTTGCCATAGGGTGTAGCGTTGTAAGACCTCCGACTGTCCCTAAAGCAAGTGGGATGAGGATAGAAAATTTGAAAATTCCCTCTTTGATCGTACACTGACTTAAACTGCGGTATTGGCCGGTGCGGGAAGCAAATGCATGTCCACATGCTTCAATTGCCCTGAAATCATTGCCTGTAGCCAGCACTACTGCATCGATCCCGTTAAAGATCCCTTTATTGTGTGTGGTAGCACGTCCTACATCTACAGAGGCAATTTTTAAAGCCTTATAAAATCTGTTAGCAAATGGTATGGGTTCCAGGCCATTGATATCGGTAAGGTGGTCCAGGGGACATTCCACATACGCTTCCACCAGACATTGGGGTGTATAATTGGTCAATATGGACATGATGATCTCGAAATTATCATCATTTCCGGATTGTAATTTGTGATCTTCAAACCATTTTTTTAGCACAATTGCTGCACTTTCAAGTACAGAATTAATAAAGTTGGCACCCATAGAATCACAAGTGTTAAACTGGATATTCAGTTTTTTGTAACCCGCCTCCTCTGCTTCCATGTCTATAAACTCTATCTTAAGGATTCCTCCTCCTCTTTCCTCCATTTTAGCTGTGATATCACTCGATGCAGAGCGAATTTTTCCGTCCAGATCGGTCAGGTGAGCCGTCAGCTTATTAAAATCTCCATGCCACATAAAATAAACACAGCCTTCTTTAATAACAGATAAAACACGGGCATGAAATCCTCCGCGGCTGGCCCAGTATTTTGCAGAATTGGATGCTGCTGCTACGACACTGCTTTCTTCGATGACCATCGGGATGGCATATTCCTTGCCATTGATCACAAAATTTGGAGCTACGCTGTATGGTAGGACAAAATTAGAGATCGTGTTTTCGCTTAAACCGTCAATGATATCCTGATCCTTTTCATTTTTAAACCAATAACCCGTAAGCTCCTTTCTTACAATTTCAGGGTCTTTGAAAAAATTGTTTACGATCCATTTAAGCTTACCTACTTTGGAAAGTTTAGAAAATCCTACGACCGACTTGCTTGACGTTTCTTTATTCACTTTATATATTGGCTCACCCTTGTGACAAGGATTTAATTAGAATAAATGTTTTCAGTAATTGGTTCAATGACAATCCTATTTAATTTTTAAATAAGTGTTCGCAAAAATCAAGCCGTTGATCTGATCTTGGACAAAG
Organism: Saprospiraceae bacterium; assembly: GCA_043753405.1. Classification (GTDB taxonomy): domain Bacteria; phylum Bacteroidota; class Bacteroidia; order Chitinophagales; family Saprospiraceae; genus Parvibacillus. Next base: position 4,907 of record JAYUWT010000378.1, read on the forward strand.
TTATGTAGTGATTCTTCACTAATTTGAGCATATTTCAGCATTGTGCTCGCTTGTCCTATCACTGAAGGGAAGACCAGTTGATTCATGAGATAATATCCGTCCAGAAAGTTTTTGACTCCGCCGGAAATGATGAATTGTTTACAAAGCAATTTTGAGTCCGGTTCATTGGACAGTTCGTCAATAAACCGGATCATTTCCAAGGCTGTGTGACCTATGGAAGACAAAGGTGAACCAGATTCCATTTTTTCTTTACTTCCCCGCATAAGTTCAAGTCTGGCAAAATTGGTCCCTCCGAAAGCAGCAAATTCTATAGCAGCCAATGGCAAGCACAATAATTGACGGAGACTTTCTTTCCCCATGCCCTGGCCTACTTCTTTCACAATGACAGGAAACTCTACAAGGTCCAATAATCTTCTTATGGTGTCTATGGGTGCATGTATAAACCTGTCACCTTTGGGTTGCAACCATTCTTGCAAAGGGTTGACATGGACGATCAGGCCATCTGCCGAAACTTTATTAACTACATCCCTGATTAGCTGGACATTATTTTTTTCAAGCAATTGCTCCACCTGAGCTATACCAAGATTTGCAAACAATGGCACATCATCGCCAAGGAATTTTCTAACATGAAAATCCTTCAGAAATTCATTGCTGTACAGAAGGCTTCTGCAGGAGCCGAGTCCCATACCGAACCCTACTGCACCTGCAACTATAGCAAGGTTTTTATTAATGGATCCTGCCTTTTCGGTTCCTCCAGTCATACTTGACACCCAGAAAGGTGCATTGAATGTCTTGTCTAAAAACTGAATAGGTTTTAAAACCGAGGAATGAGCGGATAACATAGGTTCATAAGAGAAACGCCCGTCTTTTATCGCTGCTTCTGTAGCCGATGCAAAAGCAAGTTCGATATGATCTTGTTTTCTTTCTTCCGGCTGAAAATCAGCATTTTTTAAATCCTCTGTATCGTATGCCATATAAGTTTTGAATGTTTGACCGGCAAAGATAAACCTTTGATCAATGAATAATGAATAATGAATAATGAATAATTAGAGCGGGCTGATTCGAGGATTATAAAAGTATCGATTAGCTTGCAGTTCTTCCTGATCTAAGCTTGATAAAATATAAATGATAAGTGATAAGTGATACATTAACTGGCAAACGTCCTTCTCACTTTCTAACTTTCTCACCTTCTCACCTTTAAGAGTTATAATTAACAATTAATAACTAACAACTAAAACTTAAACCTTCCCATCACACTATAATTATAGTCCAGCTGTTTATTGATCAGATCATAGTATGCTTCAGATCCGATGCTGAGGTTAAAGTTTTTATCCGACATTAGTTGATAAGTTGCGGATGCAGAAACCAATTCTTTTTTTGTTCCGAAGACCTCTCCTGTAAACTGATTGATCAAACTAAAAACCTGATCTCCGAATAAAGTAAAATATCTGTCAAAAGTCCTGTACCCCACACCAAAAAACCAGATATTATTGTCCAGATCCAATGTAAATGAATGACCAAAGCCTTTATCCCAGGGCACTAGTGTATAATCTTCATCATTTTTGAATCCTGAATAATTATAATTGAAAGTGGTGTTCCAGTTGCCCGTCTTTTTGCCGACAGACAAACCGATCCCATAATTTATCAGAGAGACCACATGGGCTTCAGAAATATCAATCTGTCCTCCAAAATGATAAAACAAAGCAGCGGCACTCACATCTATTTTCCAGTCATTTTTATCATATAAATGAAAATTGAAATTAGTGCCCTGGGTAAATTTCTCCTGAGAAGAATCACCATTTACAATGTTTTCCCTCCAGTTGATCCAGACATCGACATCTACCCATGAGGGTCCATATTTAAACTGTGCTCCGTATTCTATTGGATTGGCAAGATAGCCATCTATTCCCTGCATCTCCTGCGATAGCCGGTGTTCAGCAGGGCCTTCCAGGGTACCCAGAACCACTTTTAGATCTTTGGTAAGTTTGTATTGGTAAGAAACAATTGGTAACACAACCGACCGCAATGGCCTCCCAAAAACAAACTGGTAAAAGATCCCGCCAGTAAACAAATGGTTGTTCTTTTTATAATTAACTGTTAATTCATTATTAGCTCCCAAAGATGAAAATCCAGGGTAAGCTTCTTTGATGTATTCATTGTTCTTGAAATAAATCAGGCTGTGGCCATTTAATGAAATTCCATCTTTCAGGCTATCCAGGACGGGAAACCTGTCATAAAACGGGGTGACTTGAGCAACGCCCTGAGTCATTGCAATGCAGCAAATTAGTATACTAAAGAATAGAGGTACAATTTTTCTCATGAAATATCTTTTTCAAATTGAATGGTGTACAATTCACTATAACGGCTGTCAGGATCCTCAAGCAATTGTTCATGACTTCCTCTTTCTATTATTTTTCCCTGTTCCAGGACCAGGATCTCATCGGCATTTCTGATAGTTGAAAGGCGGTGGGCAATAATAATGGCTGACCGGTTTTCTAACAATTTTTCAATGGCATATTGGACGATCTCTTCAGTTTCAGTATCTATACTGGCTGTTGCTTCATCGAGGATCAAAACTGAAGGGTTATATACAAGTGCTCTAACGAGGGAGATCAACTGCCGCTGCCCTGAAGATAAATTATGACCCCTCTCAGACACCACAAAATCGTATCCACCTGGAAGCTGCATGATGAAACGGTGGGCATCTAACATTTTAGAAGCTTCGAGGATCATTTCTTCTTTAATATCCGGATTGTTCAATGTAATATTTTCCCTGACAGTCCCCGAAAACATAAACACATCCTGCAAAACGAGGCTGATGTGAGATCTCAGATTGACCTTCTGTATTTGATTCAGTTCCACACCATCAAGGGTGATCGAACCTTTCTCGTAATCATAAAACCGGGTCAATAGATTGATGATCGTAGATTTACCTGAGCCCGTACTGCCTACGATGGCCATGGTCTTACCTGCAGGAACTTCAAAGGATACATCTTTTAATATTGGGCTTCCTTCTATATATTCAAAATCAACATGATTGAATACGATGTGACCGGCTACTTTTTCAAGATAGACATGGCCCATATCCTCTGAAACAGCAGCGTCATCGGTGAGGGCAAAAATTCTTTCAGCAGCTACCAGACCCATTTGCATGGAATTGAATTTATCAGCTACCATTCTGATAGGCCTAAACAGGGTATTTAAGTATATCGGGAATGCCACCATCGCACCCAGAGATACGGTCTCGTTCATTATTCCTCTCGCTCCCCACCATACCATGAGGCCAAGAGCTGCAGCCGAGATGATATCTACTACAGGAAAAAATATTGCATAATACAACACTGAATCAAGATTGGCCCTGGTATATGCCCTGTTTATCTTTTTAAATTTTTTAGCTTCCCTGTCCTGGGCATTGAAAGCCTGGATGATGGTCATGCCGGAGATATGCTCCTGCATAAAAGCATTCATATTGGCGAGTTGGGTACGCACCCTTTGATAGGATATTTTTACTTTTTTATTAAAGATGACCGTAGCAATGATCATTAAGGGTAAGGTGACCAAGCAGGCCAGGGTCAATTGCCAGCTGGTCATAAACATGACTATGAGGATGACGATAATGGCGATAAAATCCGCTATAATGGTTAGCAATCCTTCTGAAAAAATTGTTTTTATATTCTCTATATCATTAATAACACGGGTGATGTACATACCCGTAGGCGTCTGGTCAAAATGTCTCACACGCAAGCCCAGAATCTTATTGAAAACACTGATACGAAGATCTTTGGTCACATATTGGCCGAGGGCATCTGTCGCATAACTGAATATATAACGCAATACAGATTCCAAGATCACAAGGATAACCAGGATCACACAGATATTAAAAAGTCCTGTCAGGTCATTACTGATGACATACTCATCCACACCCACATTGACCAGATAAGGCCTGAGGGCTCCTAATGGTGCCAAAGCCAAGGCCAGGATCAATGAAAGATAAAATATGCTACGAAAAGAAAAGGACAACCTGACGACCCTCCAAAGCAACTTTATATCAACATTTTTGAACATATACAGTATCTTCACAATAAGGAAAATTCTATGCCGAAAAGCAAGAAGAGACAAAGGTACTTTTAACAATGGATTATAAGATCAACATAGTTCACAATTATTCTTTAAAGCACAAAAAATGACCGGGAATATTTTTTATTAACATTCCATTAAACTATTTGACTTAGCTTCAGTCAATATATAAAGTTAGAAGTTAGAAAGACGAATGTGCTTCGTTGCCAAAACTCATTTTAACTTTTTTACATAATTTAAAATAAGACAT
>JAYUWT010000379.1:0-9207 GCA_043753405.1 Saprospiraceae bacterium
GGTGTTTTGTTTTCCAGGCTTGATGACCATACCGGTTTCTCCAATTGAACCCAGGAACATGCTACGCTTACTCTGATCCTCCAGTTTAAAAGTAACAGCCCCTTTCAAAAAATGTCCTGCTTCATCTGCTATGTAGAATCCTCCACAACATTCGTTGTGAATAAACTTATAGCTCAATGGCTTGGAGATCATACAGATAATTGTATCCCATCTGGCTTTGTCATGTTGCCGGAAAAATAGTGTGTCTATTTTCTGATCAATCTCGATCTCCACCGGTTCTGATCCTAAGCGTAAGACCTTCCCTTTTATCACCCATTGCATTTGATTGACAAAAGCATACTGCTCAGGATTATGCCCGGTATGGCTCCAGAGCTTAGATGAGTCTGTATAAAATGTTGCAACCTGACTAAATGCAATCGATGGCATGAAACAATAAAGGAAGATCAGAGATCTGAGCACAATACTTCGTTTTAATAAAAAAAGAGCCCGGTGACCATTCACGAATCACCGGGCATGAAAAGAATTACTTACATTTTTACGAACCTGGCGACGGACAGAATTCGCCCATCATCTATAATTTGTAAAAAGTACATTCCTGAAGGAATCGATTCAAGCTGCAATTTTTGAAGTGGATTATTTTGCTCAATTGTTTTTGTCGCTACAACTTTCCCGGAGAAATCAATGACTCTGATCTGTGAGCCTGTGATCGTTGGCATGTCCAAATCGACAGTGAAGTCACCTGTATTAGGATTAGGGAAGATCCTTATAGCACGGAGCGCTTCATGATAATCTGCGCTAACTGTTTCATCCGTGCAGAACTCAATATTGTCAATGCCCACTACTGATCTTTCATTTTCATTTTCATTCTGAACACAAATCACCAAAAAACGAAAGGAGGGATCAATGTCTATTGGGATCGCAATTGATACTTCTACCCAACTTAAAAATGAAGTATCCAACACATGCCGCCAAATTACTTGGCCTGGACCTTGAATAGGTTCTTTTTGAAGCCTAAATTCTAATTGTGTGCCATCCGGGGTTTCATCCTGTAAATAATTGATGGTATAAAATCCCAGATAGGCAGAATCACCGGCCAGACTGATTTCCTGATAGATACCTGCAAAATTATTAAGCCCGCCTATTAGAACTACATGTCCATCATCAGAAGCACCTGAGCTGTCAATTAATACTATGCCTTCTCCGGTGTTAGGGAATACATTCCAGTGTGGCATCCTGCCTCCTTGTTCCAAGCGACCGACCACAAATTCCTCATCAAAATCTCCATTCCTCAGACGGTCTCCTCCTGAACATGATGTAATTTTAGGTTTAGGGCCTGGCTTGCATTTTGTGATTACTTTCTGACAAAACTGTCCAAAACAGGAATCACCTGAAAGCGGGTCAATCCGTTTGACAATCATACACACATCATAGGTTCCACCGGGTGTTGGAAATGTCATCTGGAAATTATTTGTTCCTAAACTACTTCCTACAATCAGGTTATTAATCCCCGGACCATTCACCTGCCAGTTGATCATATCAGTCGGACAAAGCTTAACAGGCTTAAATTTCCGGACGCATGAATTTTTACTCCCCGTAACTGTAAATCCGTGATTAGCATCTTTCTGAACAGGGCAACTGCAAGGACATGGCATTGCGACTAAATTGAATTTGCATTCACATAATTTTCCCCCGCAATAACGTGACACCGTGAGTGTATATCCGCCTGCTCTTGCAAAATCAGACCATGGAATAGTAATCCCGAAATATGGATAAGTGGCTATCGAAAACCCGATCACATCTGTAAGAGTACCCGGTCGATCCAATTTCCAGAATACAGTGTCATCACCACATGAATCAGGCTGACATCTCAAATCGCCTTCAATAAAGAAGCCAGGACTTGTTTTTTTACAAGGAATGATTAGTGCAGTAGAATCGCAAAAAACCTGTTTTGGTCCTGAACCGATCCCCCATACTTTAGCCCAATCCAGGCTGCCGCATGCGCATGTGTCACAAGCTTTGATATAGAAATCAATGACGCACTGACATGAGTCCATTCCACAATGCCCTTCAACTATGAGTTGATAGTTGCCTGCAGGAAAACTGAATCCTGTCACTAAATCAAAAGAGGAGGTATTATTTCCCAGGGGAATCAGCGATAAGGATCCACTTTGAACAGAAGTGCCAGTCGCTCCTGAAATAATATCATAGTTAGCAGAAGTCAGACAAGAATCAGAACAGGAATATTTTCCTTTAAACTGATAAAGATGTCCGGATGGAATGCAAGGCAAGGTATCTATTGCACCGGTATTACACCCAAATCCGAGCTGCCAACCCACGAATGAGCCATTATAATAAATGGTCATATCCTGAAAACCGGTGCACATGCACGTATCAATCTCGCAAACAGAAACATCATCTATATAATAATAAGCATAGTTTGTATTTCCTCCCGTGACAGGCACTGTTGTTGCGGTGTTACCAAAATTACCAATTACTAAATGAGTATAATTTGATCCCGATGCAGGCGTGAATGTCCCAGTAATTAAAGTCCAACCATTTTTATTTGTAACATGATTACCTGCTAAATTGCTGACTTGTGGAACAAAATTCAAAGGGGAAGAATTAGAAACTGGTCCAACGGATCCATTGCTGAGGTAAGCACCAATCTTATCAATGGCCAGCTTTGAAGATTCTGCGAGGCTGACATAGAACGATATTTCGTATGTCTTTAACGGCATCAGAGGAAAAATCAAAGGAGTTTCAATATATTCTCTGTAGGTATTTAAATCCTTTAGAATAAATCCCGCATATGCAACACCACTATGAGGGACCTGATATCCTTGCTGGTTATTTGGCACATGGGCGGAATTTGTCCATGGTGTACAGCTGTTGTAATAATCTGATGTACCCCAGGTTGGTTGAGACCAAAATGTCGCTTGGTAGATCTGACTGATGCTCGTTGGGCATTGATTGAATAATTCGAATTTTGGATTTTGAACAAGGTTATCCGGACATAACGGATAACAATCCTGAATGAAGAAATTAATCACACATCTGCAATAATCACTTCCACAATGGCCTTTCAGGATCAATTGATAATGGCCTGATATCAATTGAAACCCAGTGACCACATTGAAGTAATGTGTGTTATTGCCAATATTAGAAGCGAGTGTTGTTCCTGTGAGAACTGATGCATTGAGGCCAACCGACCAGATCTCATAATCAACAGTTGCCTGGCATGAATCGGAGCAGAGATATTCTCCCTGGAATTGATAGACGCCTGATGGAGGTATGCATGGAATGGTATCAATTAATGTCGTGTCACAAATAACACCTGCCTGCCAGCCTCCGGAACCACTGGAGTAATAGAAATTCACGTTTTGATACCCAAGACACAGGCATGTATCACAAGCAGTCAGTGACAGTGTATCAACAAGTCCCGGACTCCCATTACAACTGGTATCACCGGTGATACTTGACAATCCATAAGTCAAAAACAATAAGCCATCCGGATCAGGCCACGGAATTGGTGTATAACAAAACGTTACCGTCCGTGTCGAACCATCATTTGGCAAAGGTGGGATCAGGGGAACGGGATTCGGAGACAGCCCGGGACCAATCATCGAAAGGTGATGTGCTATAAATGGTGGTGAGGCGATATTCTGAACCGAAACGGTGATCTCATACTTCATGCTATCCTCCAGGCAGTGAATATTATCATGAGTGACAGATGCACAATATTTTTTGCAATAGTCTCCGTAAAATAATAATGTGGTATCGCAGGCAATACTATCCTGACCATTGCTCCCAACCATCCAATAAGTCACTTTTATTGATTGAGGCAATGGGGTAAAGAAGTCAATATTCGTCAGACAAAAACTGAAAAAATTGAAATACTGCCCCGTCTGGATTAAACCGGTTGCCGGCTTAATACAAATATTTGTTAGTGATGATGCCCCGCAATAATTCCATGAGGGCGAGAGTGATTGTGCACCAAAATACACACCGGGTGTCAGGATATCAAAATCAATTTTTGAAAATACCGGGGTTCCACAAACATAACTCAGGTCTACAGCAAAACAGCAGGTATCATATTCGGTCAAGGTCAAAGCAATGTCATCGCACGGATCACAGACCGCAACGACATCACATACCACTGTTACATTAAATGCGCAAGTGGAGGTGTTTCCACAAGCATCTGTAGCTGTCCAAATGACCGGAGTAGTGCCTTCAGGATATACTCCACTGGCATCTGTTGTAAAATTAAAATTATTGACCAACTGAACATTGGGATCGCATAAATCCAATACTTGCGGGGACAGGATACTTGCATATACCGAACAAGGTGTAGGAATTCCTGATGAACTCACAGTTAAATCGGCAGGACAATTAATGAGCAGAGGGCCGGTATTATCATTCACTAAAATCGTCTGGATACAAGTTGAAGTATTTGAGCAGGCATCTGTAGCCCTGTATGTTCGAACGATCGTAAATTGATTTGGACATGCCCCCGGTATGATAGCATCACCAAGGTGAGTAATGACCGCTATTCCGGGGCAATTTTCGATGGATATGACGCTGCCCGTATTTGGGGCCGGAACCTGACTCATACAACTCACTGCGATATCTGATGGACAAGTAATTGCAGGTGCAACATTATCATGGACAGTGATCATCTGGACGCAAGTGGCCTGAGCCAAACAAGGATCAGAAGCTGCATATGTCCGCAGGATTTTATATCTATTGGGACAAACCTGGTTTATTGTAACATCACTCACAAAAGTTACAGTTACCATCCCTGGACAAGTGCTGGTTGCGGTGACTGTTAATTCATCCTGAATGGGAACATCTCCATGGCAGTTAACAGTAATGTCCTGAGGACAAGTCATCGTAATAGTCATTGATAATTGATTCCGATCATCTTCACTACCCCACGCAAAGGATATATGCCCGTAAATAAAAAAAGACAGGAATAAGAATACTTTTATACAAATTGGATAAAAAGCTTTCATTCGATATAATATTTAATCAATAAAAAAAATACCCAGAAATAAGCCAAAAACTCAATTCTTGGTTTAGAGAAAGACCCCCATGATCCCTCATTACCGGACATGAAAAAATGAATTACTTACATTTTTACGAACTTATTGACAGACACAACCCGTCCTTCCGAAAGGATTTGGAGGAAGTACATGCCTGGTGTCAAATCGGTCAAAATTATTTTTTGTAATGTGACATCATCTTCAATTTTACCTTCTGATAGTACCTGGCCAGCAAGCCCTGTAACCCTTAATGATGACGCCTGGGTTGCCAACCCGGTTAAGTCTACTGTAAATTCTCCGGTGTTCGGGTTTGGATAAATGATCACTGATTGCAGGCCTGGAATATTCTCAGTGCCTACCCCTAACGAATTCAAAAGAATAGAACAGGTACAACTATCTGTCGCCTGGCAATAACTTACCATCGCCAATTCATACATCCCTGGAACATTGAAAGCACTTGGAGTTATCGAAATCGAAAATGAAGGACTTCCCATCCCGCTGCCAGAAGTAACCAGCGTCAATGGGCTTAATCGATACAGATACCAGGACAACGGTGGATTCGAATTGCATTGATCACCGTTACAGAAAAAATCAGCACTTAATGTCAGAGGCTTGCCTTGTTCTACATTTATAAGGTCACCACAGTTGACAGTATCCTGTATAGGTTTGCCCCAGTCCAGCGTAATATCTGTATAATTTCCACAGAAACATGTATCGCAATAAGGGATAAACCAATCGACGATACATTGACATGAATCACTTCCGCAATGCGCAGTCAGCACTAATTGATAATTTCCTGGAGGGGGATTAATGCCTGCAATAAATTCAAACTCGCTTGTATAATTCCCTAATGACGTGATTGGCAGTTGTCCACTGGAAATGGAGGTATTCGTTGCTAATGATATCAGTTTATAATTGACACTGGAATTGCACGAATCGGAACAGGTAAATTTTCCTTTGAAGTGATATAATTCTCCTGAAGGAATGCAGGGCAATGTATCTATATCATTTGTATTACAGCCCATGCCAATTTCCCACCCTACAAATCCATTTGAGTAATATGCAGCAAAGTCCTGGAAACCATCACATGTGCATGTTGCACAGGGAGGCGGACATTTTTCACACACAGAGACATCGTCAACATAATAATAAGCATCGTTTAAAAACCCCGCTCCTGTGTTGACTACAGTTGTGGTGTTGACAAAATTGCCAATAACCAGGTAATTATAATTTGATCCCAATGGAGGTGTAACTGTTCCTTTGATCTGGGTCCAGCCATTTTTATCTGTAATAGGGATACCAACTGGGCTGCTAATGTGGGGATTAAAGCTCAAGGGATTCAGATTGAAGGTAGGTCCTACCGGAGTATTAGATAAATAAGCTCCGATATTGTCAATTGCCAACCTTGAGGCATTTGCAAGATTCACATAAAAAGAAATTTCGTATGTCGTACCAGCAATCAGTGGAGATAATAATTGTGTTTCGATGTACTCCTTAATGGTGTTCGTACGATAAAAAATAAATCCGCCATACGCAGTTCCGTTGTGCGGAATCTGATCGCCGCCAAAATTATGGGGCACATCTGCAAAGTTGCCGTATGCGGCGCAGGCATTGTAATAATCAGGCGTTCCTAAAGTTGGGGAGGTCCAAAAATCGGCTTGAATAATATTGCTGATGGTTGTGGGACACTGGTTGTATAATTCAAATCCGGGATTTTTAACAAGGTTATCCAGACATAATGGATCACAGTCCTGTATAAAGAAATCAATTACACATCTGCAGTAGTCACTTCCACAATGTCCTTCCAGGATTAGCTGATAATGGCCAGATATAAGTTGAAACCCATTGACAAGATCAAATTGAGTTATGTTATTCCCAATATTGATCGTTGTGGTGGTTCCTGTTTGTATTGTGGTACTGAGATCGACTGAATATATCTCATAATCAACGATCGATTGACATGCATTTGAACAGAGGTATTCACCTTTAAAATGATAAAAGTCGAGAGGAGGAATGCAGGGAAATGTATCCACCAATGTTGAGTCGCAATACACCGGCGATTGCCATCCGGTTGTTCCACCAGAGTAATAAAAATTTACATTTTGAAAACCCAGGCAAAGGCACGTATCACAAGCAGTCAATACCAGGGTATCATATAATCCGGGTCCACCGTAACAACTGGTATCTCCGGTGATACTTGACAATCCATAAGTCAAAAAAAGCAACCCATCCGGATCAGGCCAGGGGATAGGTGTGTAACAAAACGTCACCGTTCGTGACGTACCATCATTTGGCAAAGGCGGGATCAAAGAAACCGGGTTCGGAGAAATCCCGGGCCCGATCATCGACAAATGATGGGCTATAAATGGAGGTGAAGAATTGTTCTGAACCGTAACGGTAATCTCATATTTCATACTATCCTCAAGACAGTGAATATTATCATGGGAGACGGATGCACAATATTTTTTGCAATAATCCCCATAAATTAAGAGCGTAGTATCACAAGCGAGGCTGTCCTGACCGTTGCTACCTATCATCCAATATTTAACTTTTATTGACTGAGGAGAGGGAGTGAGGTTGTCAATATTCGTGAGACAAAAGCTAATAAAATTAAAGTGCTGGCCCATTTGAACGGATCCGGATGAGGGTTCAATACAAATACTTGTTAATGAGGATGGCCCACAATAATTCCAGGCCTGTGAAATGGATTGCGCACCAAAATAAACGCCAGGTGTAAGAATATCAAATTCTATTTTTGAGAAAAACGGATCCCCACACACATAACTCAAGTCAACACCATAACAACAAGAATCATATTCGGTGATCACCACGAAAACATTTTCACAAGGCACGCAAGTATCACCACAACAATTCAAAACATCAACATCACCACTCAATCTTTTATCATAGCAACATAAATCAGCATTTAAATCAATCAATAATCCTGTGCAATTCTTACCTCCGGATGCAGAGTTTCCTTGTAATCCATAGATCCTGTCCCCGAGTGTAGAAGGGTTGCTGCAATTAGCTCCTACGCATGTCAGCCCGGTTGGATTACAGTATAATGCATCACCGGTACTCCATACCATGCTATCACAGTTGACAGGAAACTCTGTCAGGTAATTAAAGGTTTTATATCCATACGTTACACCTCCGGCCGAATTTGGTCCACCCGTATATATGGCACCTGTACAACTAAGTCCGGGTGTTCCAATACTAAACTTTAGATCCTGTCCGTAATCGCAAAAAGGAATTGTATGTCCCGGGGTCAATTGCCAGCCAATTCCCACATCCTCGTATTCTAACATTCTTGATCCATGAGCAAACTTACTGTGGTCTGTTCCTCCGCAATCATCACCCATAGAGCGCTCGCCTACAAGCATGCGACCTGCTTCGGAAAATTCAATATCCGACACAGGCATAGAGTAGTCGAAATACAGTGATTGATTGTAAGCATCAACATGATCCGGCATTGAAATTTCCAAAATCTCACCGCCAACACAATTTCCTGATGCGCAGGAAGTAGCCAGAAATCCTCCTGAAGTAGGATCAATCCCAACTGAGAAAATCTGGTTGTTGTCATTGGAACAAATCCTGCCAATGTCTTCCACCCATCTGCTAAAGTATAAACGACCATCTGTCTTATTGTAACCAATACCCCAAATGCGTTCTCCGAGCGGAATAAATCCTGGCTGCGTAATGCTTGCAGGACAACTGACGGGATTATTGAGAAATTGCGGATCAAACCGATCAAGAATAAAACCATTCGCATCTATGCGATAGATCATTCCATCGGAATGGCTTGTGACGAACAGCTGGCTATGATCAGCATCAAAACAAATGTTTCCAAGTCCGCCTCCCACACCATTTGACGGAATGAATTTAGTACCGGGTGAAAATGGTCCTGTTGAAACAAGTGCAGTAATGCCACCGGTTGAATGATCTACACGATAAATTCCTGACGCCCCTGCAGGTCCGAATTGATTAAAGCTGGATTGACAAGCATAAACAGTAGTAGCAGCAAGGAAAACATCCTTTGAATGATTAATAGCTAAACCAAAGACCTGCCCCATCGTATTTGCATTCCAGGATGGAGCATGATAAATATTATTCTCGCTTGCATTTTGCCAATAATTTCCCGGAATGGTTCCACTCTGATCTCTAA
>JAYUWT010000380.1:0-9142 GCA_043753405.1 Saprospiraceae bacterium
AAGCCTAATTGTTTTTGTTATAGAAAATTTGTAGCAATTTATTGACTACTTCTCAAAAACTTTAGGCTTATTTTTATTACATGGACACTAGATACTAGATAATAGATACTGGAAAATAGAGTCTAGACTCTAGTATCTGTTATCAATCTTTTTCAAGTTTAGTCACCAATACCTTATCAATCTTACTTTTATCCAGATCAAGAATCTCAAAAGAATAGGAACCATCATTGAAATGATCCCCAATCTGAGGCATTTTATCTAATTTATCAATAACATAACCGGCAATCGTGGTATAATCCAGATCTTCCTGAAAAAATTCTTCCACATAGATCTGTTCCCTTAGTTCATCGATCTGATATGACCCATCTACGAGATAACTTCCGTCTTCTCTTTTGAATATCATGATCTCTTCCACATCTTCAAGGTCGGGTAGGTTACCAAAGATGTTCTCTGTCAGGTCATGTAGAGTGATGATACCTTCTACTGATCCATGTTCATTGATCACCACAGCAAAATAACGGCGCTCTCTTCTAAATTCCTCAAGGATCTTCAAAGAGGTCAATGTCTCAGGTATTAGTACAGCCGGATGTAATATTTTCTGAATATCAAAGCCGGGCTTATTTCTTTCAATCAAGTAATCCTTGAGGTTGACAATTCCCAATATATTATCAAGCGAATCATCACATACAGGAAATTTTGTTAGTCCGCTTTCAATGATGTCAGCATGGATTTCTTCATGGCTTTCATTGATGTCGAGCCAGATTACTTCATTCCGTGGGGTCATGACGCTGTAGGCTTTTCTGTCGGCAAATCTGAATATGTTGTGGATCAATTCACTTTCCTTATTATCGATGGAACCATCCTCATGTGCCATCTTGACCATCATCTTAAGTTCGTCTTCCGATACTATATCTGAATCACTGTCCTTTAAAAAAAACAACTTACTTAATAATTTTGTCGATATACTCAGAAACCATACAATAGGATGGGTGGCCTTGGTAAAATATTTGACGAATGGAGCCATTGTAATAGCTATCTGTTCGGCATACAAAAGACCTATTTTTTTAGGGATCAATTCACCTATTACAATACTAAAGTAAGTGATGGTGGAAATTATGATCGTAAGGGCTATACCATGGGCATAAGGTGCTGTCAAAGTAAATTGTAGTAAATAGGCTTCCAGTTTTGCAGAAAATGCCTGACCTCCATATACACCTGCTAATATTCCTATTAGTGTAATACCTACTTGAACCGCTGAAAGAAAATTATCAGGTTTGTCAGTTAATTGTAATGCAATTACTGCATTTTTGTTGCCTTTGGTAGCCCTCTCAACCAGGCGGGCTTTTTTAGACGAGATTAATGCTATTTCACACATGGCAAATAAGCCATTTAAAAGCATTAATCCCAAGATTATCGCTATTTCCATTGGGTTTTGTTATCAAAGCACCTTTCTCTGTTTAATTCTCCGCCTCTTATGCTTTGTTGGTGCAAATGTAAACAATTTGAATTACTTCTATTTATATATATTTAAAAGTCTTCACTAAGATATTTAGTTGCAATTTTATCAAATTCCAGAATTAATTGATGAAGAGGATCATTATTAATCCACATTGAGTCTAAATAACCATTTGTTAAAATTAATATGTTATTAATGTAATGATTATCAGAATTTAGTTGTTCAAAGGAATATTAAGATCATATTTTGGTATTTCCATTTATTCGAAATACAGTTGTTATAAGGGATTAATATTTTTAATATTCATATAAATAATATGATCTGTCTGATTTGAATAACATTCATTTTTAATCAACTTACCATGTTTTATGATTTCGATCATAAAATTTCAACCTAATTGAACTTAAATTTGCAAAAATTATTACTATGAAAAAGTATCTTTTAATATTCACAATTTTACTAAATATTACATTTCTTATTAGTGCATGTGGAGGTAAATCTGAAAAACCCCAAAATTCAGAAGATGTTTCAAGTGAAGAAACCACAGAAGATGATGCAGAAGAAGAACCTGCAACATATGATCCTAAAAGAGGAGAGGGGAAATTCGATGCAACTAATGTTAAAGTAGGCGCTTTAGATGGAACTATGGCAAATAAAGGTAAATCAATATCAGCCACAAAATGTACCTCATGTCATAAATTAACCGATGAAAAATTGGTAGGACCGGGATGGAAAGGAGTAACTGAGCGAAGAGAGCCTCATTGGATTATGAATTTTATTACAAATCCTGACCCAATGATAGACAAGGATCCGGAAGTACAGGCACAATTAGAACTTTGTCTGGTTAGAATGCCAAATCAGAGTCTTGCTGATGATGAAGCCAGGAATATATTAGAATATATGCGTCAGAATGATGGCAGTAAGTAATAAAAATTAATAATAAATCATGTTAAGATCAATTGTATCACTCTTAGTGATCACTGCTTTTATTAGCGGTATAATTTCCTGCAGACCAAAAGACGCTGGTGATGCTGTCAGTGGAGATGCCGCATCTAAAACCTATGTTGCGCCCGGAAAATACGACGAATTTTATAACTTTGTTTCAGGAGGTTTTAGCGGCCAAGTGAGCGTTTATGGCCTGCCCAGTGGAAGATTGCTCCGTGTGATCCCTGTGTTTTCAGTCGATCCGGAAAAATCATATGGATTTAGTGAAGAAAGTAAACCCATGTTAAACACTTCACATGGTTTTGTGCCATGGGATGACCAACATCATTTGGAAATGTCGCAAACTGATGGTGTCGTAAATGGAAAATGGCTTTTTGCCAATGGGAACAATACACCACGAATTGCAAGGATTGACCTCAAAACTTTCAGAACTGCAGAAATACTAGAGCTACCAAATTCCGGAGGGAATCACAGTTCTCCATACGGTACTGAGAATACAGAGTATATAGTCGCCGGAACAAGATTCAGTGTTCCCGGTGATAATGACAATGGAGATGTCCCGATCAATTCTTACAAAAAAAATTTTAAAGGACATATCAGTTTTGTTAGTGTAGATAAAGAATCAGGTGAAATGAATATAGCCTTCCAATTAAGAACTCCAGGCGTAAACTTTGACCTGGCGCGTGCGGGTAAAGGAAAGTCACATGGCTGGTTTTTCTTTAGTTGCTATAATACTGAGCAGGCTTATTCTTTGCAGGAAGTAAATTCATCTCAAAAGGATAAAGATTTTATAATGGCTGTTAACTGGAAAAAAGCCGAAGAATACCTTAAGGCAGGAAAGGGTAAGAAGATGTCTGTAAAATATGCTCACAATAAAATTGATGAGTCGACCCATACTGCTACTTCAGTTATGAAAAATGAAGTAATCGTAATGGATGTTGCTTTATTAAAAGATATCGTTTATTTCATTCCTTGCCCCAAATCCCCTCACGGATGTGATGTGGACCCTACCGGGGAATATATAGTGGGTAGTGGTAAGCTAGCTGCATTGATCCCTGTCTTTAGTTTTGACAAAATGATAAAAGCCATTTCGGATAAGTCATTTGATGGGGAGTATGAAGGAATACCTGTTATTAAATATGAATCCGCTTTATATGGAGAAGTTAAAAAGCCTGGTCTTGGACCTTTGCATACTGAATTTGATGGAAATGGGAATGCTTACACCTCCTTTTTTGTCTCTTCTGAAGTGGTGAAATGGAATATTAAAGATCTGAAGGTGCTTGATCGTGTGCCAACATATTATTCAGTTGGTCATCTCATGGTACCCGGGGGCAATACTAAAAAGCCTTTTGGAAAGTATTTGGTAGCATACAATAAGATCACCAAAGACCGATATTTACCCACAGGCCCTGAGCTTTCTCAAAGTGCTCAATTGTTCGACATTAGTGGGGACAAAATGAAATTATTGCTGGATTACCCTACTATTGGTGAACCGCATTATGCGCAGGGCGCTCCGGCTGATTTGATCACGAAAAACGGGCAACTTAAAATCTTCAAAATAGAGGATAATAAACACCCTTATAAGACAGATGGTGAAGCAAACGCTAAGGTGGTCAGAGAAGGAAATAAAGTTCATGTCTATATGACTGTTATCCGGTCGCATTTTGCCCCTGATAATATTGAAGGCGTGCAACTGGGAGAAGAAGTTTATTTTCACGTGACCAATCTGGAACAAGATTGGGACGTTCCTCATGGTTTTGCAGTCAAGGGTGCCGCCAATGCGGAACTCTTGATAATGCCGGGCGAAACAGTTACTTTAAAATGGATACCTGACCGAACAGGAATATTCCCAATATATTGTACTGATTTCTGTAGTGCTTTGCATCAGGAAATGTCAGGTTATGTGCGTGTATCACCTAAGGGCAGTAAAGTAGCTTTGACATCAAGTCTTGGTAAATAAACTCCCGATGAGAATAATAATTCTGATAGAAGATTATTAATTTAGAAGGAGCAATGCATCATTGGATTGCTCCTTTAATTTTTAAAATAAAAATGATGAACAAAATCTCTTTGCTGACAAAGGTCTTGCTTATCATTTCAGCAATATTATTGGTAATTGCCATTTTTGTTCCACTTTGGCGAATAGAACTGGATGCACCTCAATATCCTGAAGGGCTACTGCTGCTTATATATGCTCATAAATTGGGAGGGAGTGTAGATATAATTAATGGTCTGAATCATTATATAGGCATGAAAACCCTACATTCATCAGATTTTATAGAATTTACAATTTTACCTTATATTATTGGATTTTACGGGCTCTTATTTTTGGTTTCAGCTATTAAAGGCACAAAAAGGTGGCTATACATTTCTTTTATTGGTCTTGCTTTGTTTGGGGTTGTAGCAATGACTGACTTTTGGTTATGGGAATATAACTATGGCCATAATTTAGATCCTAATGCTGCTATCATAGTTCCCGGAATGGCATATCAACCACCTCTGATTGGCTTTAAACAGCTGCTTAATTTTGGTGCATATTCCGTGCCGGATATAGGTGGCTGGTTATTTATTGTTTCCGGAATACTATTATTGACAGGGGTTATAAAAGAAACCGGTTTTTTAAAACGATTTAAAAAAAGAAGCATTTCAACACTTATATTTTTGTCAGGCTTCCTTACACTTTTTAATTCGTGTGGTGAAACAGGTCCACAGCAGTTAGTTCTTAATTCCGATAAATGTGATGATTGCAGGATGACCATCTCAGATGGTAGGTTTGGAGCTGAATTGGTCACAATTAAGAACCGGGTATACAAATTCGACGACCTACTTTGTTTAATAAATTTCGTTTCTGAAATGAAGGAAATTCAGGTACGTTCTTATTTTGTAAATGACTATGAAGGGTCCAATTTATTGATTGACGCAACTAATGCCTGGTATATAAAACATGACAACCTAAAAAGCCCTATGAGTGGCAATATGGCTGCATTTAACACAAGTAGTCAAGCAAAGAAATATGCAAAGAAATGGAATACCAAAGCTATTAAGTGGGATGAGGTGAATAAAAAATAAGCACATGAAAGTTGGCTGTTTTTTTTTATTCACGTTGTTATTATGCAACATTGAAATTCATGCTGCTGTTTTTGCCGTAGGTAATCATTACAAGTATAAAAGTATTAAAAATGCGCTGTCTTTCGCCAAAAACGGTGATACAGTGAAAGTATATAAAGGATTTTACAGGGAAGGAAATATTACAATTAATAAATCCATTTTTTTCTGGGGTATTGATATGCCTATATTGGACGGCGGTAAAAAATTTGAAGTGATTTCTGTCCGTGCTGACAATGTTACTGTAAAAGGCTTTCGCATTCAAAATTCAGGTCATGCCAGTATGGATGATCTTGGGGCCGTTAAAGTATATGAGAGTAGTAATGTTGTGATAGAAGAGAATTATCTTTACAATAATTTTTTTGCTATTTATTTACAATATTGCAGTAACTGTCTTGTGCGAAACAATAAAATCATTGCTTTCGGCAGGGAAGAACAGGAAATTGGTAACGGCATCCATTGTTGGAAAAGCGACAGTTTGCAGATCATAGGGAATTACATTTCAGGCCACAGGGACGGAATTTATTTCGAATTTGTAAAACATTCAGTTATTTGGAGAAATATTTCAACAGACAATATCCGCTACGGGTTGCATTTTATGTTCTCTAATGACGATGCTTATTTCACTAATTATTTTAAGAATAACGGTGCCGGTGTTGCAGTTATGTTTACAAAACGAGTAATTATGATGAACAATACTTTTGAAGAGAATTGGGGTGACGCTGCTTATGGTATATTGCTTAAAGAAATATCGGATTGTTATATGATGGGCAATAAATTTCTTAAGAATACTACCGGCATATTTATGGACGGTACCAATAGAATAACAATGAAAAAAAATGAATTTAAGTCAAATGGATGGGGTATGAAGATGCAGGCCAATTGTATGGATAATATCATTGAGAACAATAATTTTCTTTCCAATACTTTTGATATTAGTACCAATGGTAGTCTTACACTTAATACATTCTATGAAAACTATTGGGATAAATATGAAGGATATGATTTGAATAGGGATAAAACCGGTGATCTGCCTTATCACCCATTAAGTTTATATGCTGTAATTACTGAACGCAATCCTCCTGTCATGTTGTTATACCGGAGTTTTATGGTGAGCTTGTTGGATAAATCTGAAAAGATTTTGCCTAGTCTGACTCCCGACAACTTTATTGATAACAAACCACGTATGAAGCCATTAGCACTTTGATTGAGATAAAACAAATATCCAAGCACTTTGGAAGACTTCAGGCATTACATGACATCAACCTCCGCTTAGATAAGGAGGAATGTATAGCCCTTATCGGCCCAAATGGTTGTGGAAAAACTACTTTGATCAAAAGCATTCTTGGAATGGTGTTGCCCGATGAAGGGACAATCCTGTTCAATAAAAAAAGTATAAAAGGCGAAGTAGCATACAGGCAGCAGATTGGATATATGTCTCAAATAGGGCGCTATCCTGAAAATATGTCCATAGGACAGGTATTCGATATGATAAAAGGCATTCGTAATCATCCCACTGCACTGGATGAAGACCTTTATAAACAATTTAAAATTAGTGAAATGCTCCACAAAAAGATGAGGACTTTAAGTGGCGGCACTGTACAAAAAGTTAGTGCAACACTTGCCTTTCTTTTTAATCCGGATGTTTTAATATTAGATGAACCAACTGCAGGGCTTGACCCACTAGCCGCTGAAATATTGAAAGAAAAAATAATTGCTAAGAAAAATACTGGTAGTCTCGTCTTGATTACTTCCCACCTGTTGAGTGAGATGGAAGACCTGGTAAGCCAGGTTATCTTCATGCAGGAAGGGCTGATGGTATTTCATAAAGGCGCTCTTGAATTAAAAGAATCAACTGGACATGATACAATCTCCAAATCCATTTTTCATATTTTAAAACAGGGTTTGGTCTGATGAGAATATTGAAATATGTTATGTTGGATATTCTGAAGAATAAAATTGTAATTGCTTATGCGTTGATACTGGCCTTGTTTTCATGGAGTGCATTTAGTTTGGAAGACAATGCAGCTAAGGGTTTGTTAACCATGCTCAATATAATTCTGCTTACTGTTCCATTAATTTCTGTTTTATTTTCTACAATTTACATTTACAACAGCAGCGAATTTATAGAGCTTCTGGTAAGTCATCCAATAAAGCGAAGCATGATATGGAAATCATTGTTTTCGGGGCTGATATTAAGTCTAGCATTAGCCTTTTTATTTGGGGCCGGCATACCTATACTGCTTTTTGCCAATTGGGGAACTGCTTTAATGATGATATTGTCAGGGGTATTTATTACCATCATTTTTGTAGCTGTAGCATTTCTAAGTGCAATACTTTGCAGGGATAAAGCAAAAGGTATAGGTGTATCCGTTCTATTATGGCTTTACTTTGCATTGTTGTTTGACGGGTTGGTATTGTTCCTGCTTTTTCAATTTGCAGATTACCCAATTGAAAAACTTGTAGTAATTCTCAGCGCCTTTAGCCCTGTGGACTTGTGCAGAATTTTAATGTTATTACAATTAGACGTTTCCGCCATGATGGGATACACCGGTGCAATATTTAAAAACTATTTTGGCACTGCTACCGGTTTGATGCTTTCTTTCTTATTGCTTACACTTTGGGCTGTAATTCCATTTTGTTTGTCTTTGCAAAAATTTAAATATAAAAATTTATAAAGCAATATTGCACCTTTAATCAAGTGTTTTGATTAAGATGACCTCCAATAAAAGTATGATTATAATCATATTTTATACACCGTATTAGGTATATCTTTGTAGAAATAAAACTAAAAGTATGAAACTAATGATTAAGTATATATTGCTTTTTGGCATCTTTATAAGCATTGTCAGCTGCGGCCCTAAAGTTGAAACTACCAATGAAGAACCCTCAACCCTAAATACTGAAAAGACTATTGGGCAATCAGCAGTTAAGGATGATGTATCCAATCCTAATGTCGTTCAAGTTGCTGTCAGCAGTAAAGATCATTCCACTCTGGTAGCGGCAGTAAAAGCTGCTGAATTAGTGGATGTTTTAAGTAATGCTGGTCCTTTTACTGTATTTGCACCTACTAATGAAGCATTTGCCAAACTACCTGCCGGAACTGTTGAAGGATTGTTAAAACCGGATAAAAAAGATGCATTAATTAATATTTTGGAATACCATGTTTATGTAGGTGTGCTTAATGCTGAAACTTTCAAAGATGGTCAGATAGTTGGCCAGGTAAACGGTGGAAATGTTAAAATTTCTTTAGTGGATGGTAAACCGGTAATCAATGGCAAAGCTCATATATTAGCATCAATAAGAGCTTCTAACGGAGTGATCCATGTAATAGACGAAGTATTATTGCCAGAGTGAAAGGAATCAGATTCTAGATTCTAGACTCTAGATTCTAGACACTAGATTTTAAACACTGGATTTCCTTCTAACAACAGATAAGGCCTTTGTGATCTTTGGTTCGCTTTGTGATAGTTATACAGCTTTTAATTCTGGAGTTTGTTGTTTGTTGTTTGAAATTTCATGTTTGAGATTACCGATTACCGATTACTGTCATGTCCTAAAAAAAGTAGACAAATAATATATTATAATTATTGTTAATATTTTCTTTTTTGCTTCTTTTTTCTTTTGTTAGTTCCA
>JAYUWT010000381.1:0-9141 GCA_043753405.1 Saprospiraceae bacterium
GAAAGATTTTGACAAAGAATAGGAACCTGTATTAGGAAATTCAGGAGGAATAATTGGGTCAAATGAAGCCACTTTAACATAAAGTTTTCTTTTGTTTAATTCTGCTGTATAAATCTAATTAAAAATTGAAAGCAATGAAGTTTTACTTGCTTTAAATTTAAAATATTTCAATTAATTTAAAGGAATCCATTATTTTCACTATATTTAGCAGGTTCAATTGGAGAACTATCTCTTGAAATATTGACTCGCAGTACATTTCATATACTAAGTTGAATGGGAATTAGAATATTGATCGTTGATGATGAGTCAGCAGCCCGGGCTGTGGTTCGTCATTTTTTACAATCAATACATGAAATTGATCATATATCAGAAGCTTCCGGAGTGAATGAAGGACTTGAATATCTTCGGGCAAATAAAATAGATCTTCTTTTTCTGGATATCGAGATGCAGGATGGGACAGGATTCGATCTGCTGGACCAAATTAACAATCTAGATTTTCAGGTTATTTTCACAACCTCTCATAATGAATTTGCCATCAAAGCATTCAGATATAATGCCATAGATTATCTGCTAAAACCGGTAGACCCTGATGAATTCAAAGTAGCAGTTAAAAAAGTAATGGATAACAGAAATTTACGATTGTCCAAAGAACAGTTGGAAGGTCTCTCGGTTGCCAATTCAGAGAAAAAATTTGAGCGGATTACACTAGTTACGGGGAGTGGAATGATTTTCACAGAAACCAATAATATCAGCCATATCGAAAGCTATGGAAATTATACTTTCGTTTATTTAGTTACGTCAGACAGACATCTTGTATCTCGAAACTTAAAGGAATTTGAAGAGATTCTTCCCTATCCTCCTTTTTTCAGAACACATCAATCTTATGTTGTGAATATTGACTCTGTGCAGGCAATTTCCACATCAGAATCAGATCTGGCTGTCATGAAGAATGGATTCAAAGTACCCATTGCCAGAAGAAAGAAGGATACGTTTCTGGATTTTTTGAAAAGAAAATAAATGATATATCATTCACTTAGTCTTTTAAAATAAATTTGGTTTACTCTAAGCGAAGTCATCAACAGGCCTCTATATGCTTTTCCATTTTTACCTGAGGGCAAAGTGGAAATTCTGATTGAGTTTTCCAATTCTTCTGCTCTGCATTTGGTGTTAAGGATGGGATTAGTTTTGGTAGTTTATCAACATATTGATTTTGGATGCTCCTATTATATATCCATTCACCTAATGAGCCTCCAAAACTCAAACTACTATTGTAATTTCCTCTCAGACTTTAAAATGCTTCAACCTGATCACTTCTTCCTTTGTAAGAAAGCGCATCATACCTCGGGGCAGGTCTTTTTTGGTCAGACCGGCATAATAAACGCATCAATAAGATTTTCTCCATTAGGCGCATCAATGATTAAAATGTGATGCGCATTGTCAATTCTATTGGTAAAATTGCCTGCCACATCATTCCCACTCTTATCTCCATTCAGGATTGTTGGATTTAACTCCCAATTCCTTTGAGAGAGTGTTGTTTCATTTCCGGCAAATCCTCCATAAAGTTTTGCGGGTTTAAGCAGCCAAAATTGACTTTGTTGGGGCGTGGCACCCACAGGAATATAATTTCCGGCCGCTATCCAGATCTCATTACCCGGGGTAACTGCATCTAATGCACTCTGAAGATTTGTAAATGCATTTGCCCACGATGTGCCGTTATTAGCTCCGGCAGCATTCTGTTTGACGAAAATCTGAGCATCAGCTGACGCCCATCCAATCATGATAATTAAAAAAGTTACAATACTTTTCATAATGTTGGTTTCATGGTTGTTTATAAATAAGATCATTTGACGATACTAAATTTCACCGGATACCATTTATCCCCGGATTGGACCATGAGGAAATACAAGCCCGATGCCAAATGATGTACATCGATTTGATTTTCTTCTTCTGCATTTACAGCTACTTTTAGTTCAGTTCCTTCTAAGGATATCAATCGGACGGATTGAATCTCTCCGTTAATAGAAATATGGAGCACTTTATTCACGGGATTGGGATAAACCATTAATTTAATGGCCTCAGGCTCATTGTCTCCCTCATCGGGTTTAAACAATTTTTGAATGGATACTCCGGATTCAATTAGTTCGGTTCCGTTTAGTTTTGTAATGGTGACAGCATCAATAAATACCTGGTCATTTTTTTCTCCTGCATCACATTGAATCCGGAAAGAACCGGCTGATGTAGGAATGAAGTCAGGAATGGTAACATTCGTTTCATAGAATTGATTATTAACAAAGTGGGTGCCTGAAATAAAAGTGGCTACCGTAATCCAGTTACCAGAACCATCGTTATAGCGCACCCAAAAATCATCTCCAGGTTCCATGCTGGTAGCATAAAAATGAAAATTGATCACAACGCCTACTGCCGACATGAGATTAAATGAAGGAGAGGTCATGGCTGATTGTGTTCCTGAATTATCTGCAATTCGAATTGAATAAGACCCCTCATATGAGTTAGAACTGTTGACCCTGGTGACCTCAGATCCACCATCTATCCAGCTGTCCCATCCGGTTTCAAAGTAACTGGCAAGAAGCACCGTGTTGTCAATAGGACATGCAGGACACGGACCTCCACAATCAATCCCCGTTTCACCCTGGTTCTGGATTTCATCACTACACGTTGAACAGGGTGGACACGATCCTCCACAATCAACACCTGTTTCATCCTGATTTAGGATCCCATCCGTACAAGATACCGGACATGCAGTGCAAGGACCACCGCAATCTACACCTGTTTCACCCTGATTCTGAATTCCATCTGAACAAGTTGGTTCAGTAATACCGGAAATAATCACAGTGTAATCTTCCACTTCACCAACTGGAAATGTTCCGCAAAAACTTGTGAACCCTGTGTATTTCATCGACACCCGCATTCTTGTAGTACAAGAAATGCTATTCGCCGGTACAGTAAATGTCAGATTTATAGTATTGTTGCCTGTTCCCTGTGCAACCATTTCATTTGTGTCGTACCAGTCAAAATCATTATTATAATCAATCCATATCCTCCAGGATTTTATTTTATTGCCTCCGGTGAATTTAGGGGTCAGTGCAATCGTATAAGTATTACCTGCATTCAATGTTGTTGAAAGGGAGGTAAAATCTTCATACCCACCATTGTTCCCGCTAAGATTATTGATGCTGCCCAGCACAATTTTATTAATGAATTCAGTACTACTATTCGAACCGGTTGACTCACAATAGGATGTGGGTGCACCACAAGCAGATAGACAATTTGCTAAGGCATCTACTGAATTTTGAATGATCGTTCCGGGTTGATCACCAAATCCCAGATTCAGATCGATATAGGATCCTGTACTATCGATATAACAATAGCTCATAATTGTTCCTCCATTGGACGGAATAGGTGGTCTGGGACAACTGCCGGCAGGTGCATAGCAACCATCGATCGCCGTATTATTTCCATTCCAAACACAAGCATGCGTGTGCTTTGACCCAAGCAAGTGTCCAACCTCATGCGTAATAACGAAAACGGTCCAGCTATAAAATGGAAAATTGTTATAACTTGTGTCAATATGACTAAAACATTTACTCAAATCGGGATCACCATTGCATAAACCACTTGTGCCTGCAGCACTGCCACCTTTAGCGCCATATGTTACAAGTTGGGATAAATCACCATTAAAGACGTCTGTATTTAATTTGTACGATGACAGCATTTCGCTTTGTGTCAAACCTGAATATGGACTGTCTGTAGTCCATGCCTTAATTTCACTGATGACCATGTTGATGCCTTCATTTGTATATATGATAAAGCTCTGGTTAAACATTCCAGTCACGTAGTCAGTAGCATTGGATGCCCCGCCTTTATCGGTTACAATATTGTCATCGATTTCGATATGCAGGCGGACACAGTCGTTTACATCACGGCTATTATTAATGGGCTTGAGTTGATCAAACGTATAACCTAATCCATCATCTTCTGTACCACATTCGAAATCAAACATGGAAACAAGGTGCCTGTCATTATAATAAACATGTCTTTTCTCCGGGTCATCTTTGATTTGTCCGATGATAAAATTTCCTTCATCGGTTGCTATCATAGCCATGATGTGTTCAGGGAAAATCGAAAGTGCCACAAGCGATGCCGGATTACCTTCTACAACACCCTTGTAATGCAATCCCGGAGTATAATCAATGGAATGTTGAGCGTCATCACTAGTAAATAATTTGAAATCCGGGGTAAAAATTTCATTCTTTTTGAGAAGCAGGTTTATTTGAGTCCTAGAGGACGTGGGAATAGAAATACGGACCAAGTCGTCTTGAGAGTCTAACAATTTTGCAATATTTTCATTATCGAGTTTAAGGATAACACCCTGTTTCAAACCTTCAAGTTTTTGATACCTACTGTGGATATCATTTGTTTCGAATAGTAGTAAACCTGTTTTTGAAAAGTTCGCTCCATTGCGTTGTGCCTGCTCGATTTCTTTCATTACGACTTGCTGTGGAAATAAAAGTGGGCATGAAATTAAAATAAATACCAGGGTAAGAAGATTATTCACGTTAGTTGGAAGATTTTTCATGTTAGTTGGTTTTGAAATAAGCAATAAAAAAGGAAGTAGAGGAAATTTTCGTCTCCACAGTTTTTATACTTAGAAAATGAATTTCGATACAAATATGGTATTTTAGCAAACACATGGGCAATTGCAATGCGATTCGGTCGGAATTTAATGATAAACGGTAATTTTTTCTAAATTTACAGTCTCTTAAACCATATTTTGATATTCCTTATGGCTTTAGGAAGGAATTTTAAATTTGATTCTTTGGCATTTGCCAATACCCATAATTGATATTGTGTCGAATACCGGATGAGTTCCCATATCTCAATTTCAATCTTACCTTCATGGAAGAATTTTTCAAAAATATTATATTGGGCCTGCATTAAAACAGAACTGTCTCCAAGGGATTCACACAGTTGTAATGCTTTATCAAGTTCAAAGGAATTGACTAATCGATCCAATAGTTTTTTGTCTAATTCTTCCTGAGAAGCTTCCTGATTTTGTTGAAATTCAGGCCCGTGCAGTATCCCTGGAGGAGAGTAAATTTCTTTTCCGCACCGTCTTTTGTGAAAAAACTACCTAGGTTTGTGTGTGTAAATAAATCACTTTCGTAAGTTACTTCTGCCATTGTCCATGGTTTTATAGGATTTTCATCGATAGTCTTGCACAAAACCCATAAGGTATTTTTGTCTGCAGATGTAGCAAGGGCTTCAATATATTGATTGCGAGAAAACACCTCTCCAATTATATGATTAGATGCATAAGGCTCTATATGCTTTTCCATTTTTACCTGAGGGCAAAGCGAAAATTCTGATTGAGTTTTCCAATTCTTCTGCACTGCATTTGGTGTTAAGGATGGGATTAGTTATGTTAGTTTATCAACATATTGATTTTGGATGCTCCTATTATATATCAATTCACCTAATGAGCCTCCAAAACTCAAACCACTTTTGTAATTTCTTTCACACTTTAAAATGCTTCAGCCTGATGACCTCCTCTTTGGTCAGAAAGCGCATCATGCCACGTGGCAGGTCTTTTTTGGTCAATCCTGCATAATAAACACGGTCCAGTTTGACGACATCGTATCCTACAAATTCAAAGATCCTGCGGATGATCCTGTTCCGTCCGGAATGCAAGGTGATGCCTACTTCATTGGGCATGGCATTTTTCACATAACTGATACCGTCCACTTTGATGGGACCGTCTTCCAGTTGGATACCTTTTCTGATCTGCTCCAGATGGGCTTCCTCAAGGGGTTTGTCCAGAGTAGCGTGATATATCTTTTTTACTTCGTACGAAGGATGGGACAGGCGTTTGGTAAGATCTCCGTCATTCGTGATCAGGAGAAGGCCTGTCGTATCCCTGTCGAGTCTTCCTACGGGGAACACATGGGTAGAGACTTTACCTTTGATAATATCCTGGATGCTTTTACGGCCACGTTCATCAGACAAAGTAGTGATGACGTCACGTGGTTTATTGAGTAAGATGTAGATACGTTGTTCGACGGGTTTGATAACCTTGCCCTTGTAAGAGACTTTGTCATTTTCCTGAACACGGTAGCCCGGTTCTTTTACGATTTCTCCATTGACCTGGACCTCACCGGCTGCAATAAGACTGTCCGCAGCACGGCGGCTGCAAACTCCGGAATTGCTGACATATTTGTTAAGTCTTGGGGTTGGGTCCTCATCTTTCTCTACAGGCTGGACTTTAGCCACTGATTTTACAGTTTCTTTTTTTACTGCATACTTCCTTTTTGTTGGTCTTTCTTCGGGCATGGGAGCAGCAACAGGTTTTCTGAATTTATCGAAACCTTCCGTTTTCGTGCTACCTTTAGTCGCCTTTTTTGGAGTATTCTTTGGGTTTTTTTCCCGCATCTGTTATAATGAACAATGAATAATGAACAATGAATAATAAAGCGCAAACTTACTTAGTTTCTTTCTTACGATGAGCATATAGAGCTGCTCCTATGACGCCTGCGTCATTCTGAAACTTGGCGGGTACTATGCTTGTCTTAAGGGTAAAATATTGCTTATACAGGTCGAATTTTTTACTGATACCTCCCCCCAGGATAAATAAATTGGGAGAGAATAAAAATTCAAGATGATTTAAATATTCGTCAAGCCTGCTACCAAAACTTTCCCAAGAAAGATGTTTCTCTTTCCTGACTATATTTGAGGCATATTTTTCGGCTATAGTTTTTTGAAATTTTAAATGGCCAAATTCTGTATTGGGTATCAAAACACCGTTGTAAAACAAAGCACTGCCGATGCCTGTACCTATCGTGATCACCAAAACTGTTCCGGGCTGATTTGCAGCAAAACCAAAAGCCTGCTCGGCAATTCCTGCCACATCCGCATCATTGGCTACATAAACCGGACAAGCGGAATATTTGGATAAAAGATTTTCTACGTTAACATTGATCCAGGACTTATCAATATTAGCTGCTGAATGAGCTATACCATTTTTGACAATTGCCGGAAAACCACATCCAATAATTCCCTTATATTCGAACTGTTCAGTGATGGTTTGGACTGCATGTCCGATAGCATCCGGAGTAGCCGGATCCGGTGTAAGTACTTTAACTCTTTCAGTTACAAGGGTCCCTGAAGTTACATCTACTATTGCTCCTTTTATACCGGTACCCCCAATGTCAAAACCTAAAATATGGTTTGGATTCATACTGCTTTTTTAAAATTAAATATTTTTAGAATCCTTCAAAAGTACATAAAATAATACAAGCCCGCAGAATGAATGAATTGATCTTGGTTATGCAGTACCCATTTTTCTTAAAAAATTAACATGGGCACGCACTGCAGAAGCTACTGTCTTATACTCAATATATGGCAGCTGATATTCCTTGCAAACATTTTTGATAATTTCACTGATGGCGGGATAATGCGCATGAGAAATTTTAGGGAATAAATGATGTTCTATCTGAAAATTCAAACCACCTACATACCAGCTAACTATTTTGTTTTTTGTACCAAAATTTGCTGTTGTCTTGATCTGGTGTGCTGCAAACTCATCCTGAAATTTATTTGTGTCAACATCCGCTACCGGGAAATCGGTATGTTCCACTGTATGAGCAAGTTGGAAAACTATACTTAAAACAAAACCGGCAACAAAATTCATCACCATAAATCCAAGCAACCATGGCCAGAATCCAAATAAATAAATAGGAATGGCACAGAAAACCAATGCGTGCCAAATTTTAACCATCCAGAATCTAATATGAACTTTTGGTGTCATATCATTTAAAGGAAAATCACCGATCTTTCTCTTGAAATATTTTTTATAATCAGATCCGAATACCCAATATGCATACATTAGCATATACAAAGCGACAAAATATATATGCTGAAAACGGTGAATGCCATACTTTTCCTGTGTAGGAGCGAAACGCATTAGTTTTCCTACTTCGATATCATCATCTATACCAACCACATTAGTAAAAGTGTGATGGATCATGTTGTGTTTAATATTCCAGAAATAATGACTCGCACCTAGCATACTCATGGTATATCCTGCAAGTTTATTACTGAATTTCTTTCCGCTGAAACTGCCATGACTACCATCATGCATTACATTGAAACCAATTGCAGCGATAACGAGTCCTAATAAAACACATTCCGCTAAAGCGATCGCCCAATGTGGTTGAAAAATAAATAAATGTAAGACAGTCACCCCAAACAAAGAAAGCAAAATTGTCGCTTTAAAGTAAAGTGGGGCGTTTCCTGTTTGTTTGAGGTTGTTTTGATCGAAATATTGCTGAACACGGGTCCTTAATTCACTGTGCAGTGATTTTTTGACGTGTGGAAATCTTGGAAAGACATGAGGCACGGACATAGATAAACTTTTGTGTAAAGTTAGTTATTTTATTGAAAATATCTTCATTCTGATAGGCTTAACAGGTCTGTCACCGGGCGCTGTTTGTTGACCGGCTATCTTGTCAATCACCTCCAACCCTTCTATGACTCTGCCAAATACAGTATAATCTCCATCCAGTTGAGGGGTACCACCTATGTTTTGATATTCATTCTTAACACTTGTAGGATAACTAAAGTTTCCCTGAGCTTCTTTAGAAGACAGATATGCAGCATCGGTCGGTCGGCCCTGTACAATATAAAATTGGGAACCACTGGATCGCTTTTCGGGATTGGAAGCCCCTCCGATGCGGGCTGCAGCCAGTGCGCCTTTCAGGTGATACAATGAATCTACAAACTCTGCCGGAATCGTATAACCCGGTCCTCCACTGCCAAGGTTCTGGCCACCTTCA
This sequence comes from Saprospiraceae bacterium, assembly GCA_043753405.1. Classification (GTDB taxonomy): domain Bacteria; phylum Bacteroidota; class Bacteroidia; order Chitinophagales; family Saprospiraceae; genus Parvibacillus. The sequence continues at coordinate 8,850 of JAYUWT010000381.1, forward strand.
CCTTTAGAATTAGGATCTCCTCCCTGGATCATAAAATTTTTAATAACCCTGTGAAATGCCAGCCCATCGTAATAGCCACTTTCGATCAATTTAATAAAATTATCCCTGTGTAAAGGGGTCGCATCCGAGAGCTGGATCAACATATTTCCAAATTCTGTTTCCACTAATACCTGACAATGAAGAGGTGGTTCAATATTTAATTCCATTTTTTTATTTGTTGTTTTTTTTCCATCACTGGCTTTTAAAGTAACTTCGTATTTACCACTGTGCCTGTATGCATGAGAAGGAGAAA
>JAYUWT010000382.1:0-9138 GCA_043753405.1 Saprospiraceae bacterium
ATAGTGCGATTTTCTCCCGCCGACGTCCAAAATATCCTGACGATGTGGATGGGATTTGGCAATCTTCAACAACCGCCGGCGGACTTTTCCATACAACGGTGGCAGGAAAGTCTCTAGCAAACAATACGTTAGCTCGAAGGGCTTCATTTATGGCTATCCGATAAGGCCTCAGCGGAAAATGGTGAGATGAGAAACAGCAACCCCTGGTCATCCTCATCTTTGCTGCGACCCTGACACTGTGAGTGGTGAGTAGCCAGCAAACTAGAATCAGACGCTGAAGTTGTTCCGACATCACACAATGTCGGCAAAGGTTTTTTCCATGCGGCGGAAATAGAAGGCGCCGGTTATTAGAATTAGCAAAGCTGCGATTGAAGAAACGGCGATGATTGGACCAGGCGCGGTCTTTGTCCCCAATAGCGCCCAACGAAAGCCTTCGACTACTCCGACCATTGGATTCAAGCCATAGAGAGTGCGCCAGGGCTGCTGAAGCAAGCTGCTTGGATAAGCAATAGGGGTAACAAACAACCAGAACTGCGTGATGAAGGGAACGACGTAGCGGACGTCGCGATACTCGACATTCAAGGCTGATAGCCACAGTCCCACACCCAGGGAGGCAATTAGGGCGAGCAGCAAGAACAGCGGCAGCCAAAACACGTTGAGCGTTGGCACGATGCCATAGTAGAGCATCATCAGCAGCAGCACGATGAACGCCAGCGCGAAATCCAATACGCCCGAAAGCACTGAGGCAATGGGAATGGTAAGCCGCGGAAAATAGACCTTGGTGATCAAGTTGGCGCTTCCCACCAAACTGTTGGAAGATTGGGCCAATCCGTTGGCAAAGAAAGTCCAGGGCACCAGCGCTGCGAAACTAAAAATTGGATACGGAATGCCGTCCGAGGGCATCTTTGCCAGCCTGCCGAAGAAGAGACTGAAGACTACCATGGTGAAGAACGGTTGAATGATGGCCCAGGCGGCCCCCAGCACGGTCTGCTTGTAGCGCACCTTGATGTCGCGCCAGATGAGAAAGTAGAGCAGCTCGCGGTACTCCCAAAGCTCGTTGAGCTTGAGCGAGACCCAGCCTTTCGATGGCGCGATTCGGCGAGTCGATAGGGCGACGGACATGTTAGAGGTCGGAGGTCGGAGGCCAGAAGTCAGAGGTCAGAAGTCAGAGGTCAGAAGTCAGAGGTCAGAAGTCAGAAGGAAATAATTATTTAATATTAAGTGCATGATGGACGTATCCGTTGTGCACTTTTTTTATGAGCCAATCTTAATAGTAAGTTTTATTATATAGATAAATATTCAATATTAATGTTAATATTGTATAAGCTTTTTGTCTTGTAGTTAAAATTCCAGCAAATTTTGGTTAACTCACGGGGCGTTGGTGACAACGCATTAAGGATTAACCAGACTGATCAGGCAAGTATTGAAATACAATTAAAGCGCATTTATTAATATTCTCTAATTCGGATCTTGAAATGTATAAGATAAATTTATTAAAGACCTTTTTACTCTTTTTTCTTTTAATTTTTTCTTGCTTTGAATTAGTTGCGAGGAACATTTATATGCATTCGCCTAATGGAAAAGTACAAGCAATATTTAATATAAATGCAGATGGAACCATTAGTTATTCGGCTTATCTGGCAGAAGACAATTTTATCAAAGAATCACGTTTGGGTATTAAGATTAAGGAGGACAATCTTTTTGATTCAAACATTCTTATCAGGGCTGATTCCAGTTCTGTAGACGAATCTTGGATTCCTGAATGGGGCGAAGAAGACGTGATCAGGAATAACTATAAGCAGTATGTTTTCCGTTTGTGTGACCTCAAGAATAGGGATATCCAGTACAATATCATCTTCAGAGTTTTTGATGATGGCATTGGTTTCAGGTATGATTTTCCTAAACAATCACAACTTGGTTATTTTACAATAGAGGATGAATTAACGGAGTTTAATCTCAGTGGAGATTATAAAGCTTTTTGGATACCGGGAGATTATGATACAAATGAATTTCAATATAGTACATCCAAAATTTCGGGCATTAGCAGATCAAAAAATCCAACAGCTGGAAATATTTACGGCGCTTTTGAATTTGCAGATCATGCAACCCAAACTCCTTTAATGCTTAAATCCACGTCCGGACTTTACATTAATATCCATGAAGCGGCATTGGTAAATTATCCTGCCATGAATCTTGAAGTAGATATTGATAAGTTTAAACTTAAAGCCCATCTGGTGCCCGATGCATTTGGCAATAAAGCGTACATGCAAACACCTTGTGTTACACCATGGCGTACAATAGTAGTAAGTAATAAAGCCACCGAAATACTCAGTTCTAAGATCATCCTCAACCTGAATGACCCTGCTCCGGAGGCTGATTACAGCTGGATCAAACCTATGAAATATGTCGGTATCTGGTGGGAAATGCACCTTAATAAATCTACATGGAACTACGCTGATGATCCAAACATTAAGCTGGCCGGGACCAATTGGTCATTGTTAAAACCAAACGGGAAACATGGCGCAAATAATGATAATGTAAAAAAATATATTGATTTTGCTTCAGCCAACGGATTCGGAGGAGTCCTCGTAGAAGGTTGGAATGTCGGATGGGAAGACTGGTTTGGTAAATGGAAAGAGGAAGTTTTTGATTTCGTGACACCTTATCCGGATTTTGACCTGAGGATGCTCAATGATTATGCAAAATCAAAAGGGGTGGGATTGATTATGCATCATGAGACATCAGCTTCCGCCACCAATTATGAAAGACATCAGGACAAGGCTCTTGCCTTGATGAAAGAATATGGCTACCCTGCCGCCAAGTCAGGATATGTCGGCAGGATCATCCCAAGAGGTGAACATCATGACGGACAATGGATGGTGAATCACTATAACCGTACAGCTTCCAATTTTATGGATAATAAGCTGATGTTGAATGCTCATGAACCCGTCAGGCCTACAGGTCTTCACAGAACATATCCCAATTGGCTTGCATGCGAAGCAGGCCGGGGCATGGAGTTCAACGCCTGGAGTTCAGGTAACCCTCCTGAACACGAAACGATCTTACCTTTCACCAGATTAATGGGAGGTCCTATGGACTATACTCCCGGGATATTTCAAACAGACCTTTCATATTATGATCCAAACAAAAAGGAAACAATCCATACTACTTTAGCCAAGCAACTGGCATTATATGTGACAATATATAGCCCCTTACAAATGGCTGCTGACCTTATTGAAAATTATGAAAGATTTCCCGATGCTTTCCAGTTCATCAAGGATGTGCCTGTAGATTGGTCTCACTCAGTTTATCTGGATGCTGAACCCGGTGATTTTGTTTATGTGGCAAGGAAAGAAAAAAATGGGAATAACTGGTTTATGGGCTGCATCACTGATGAGGCTTCACGGAAAGCAAACATATCTCTAAGCTTTCTGGATCCGGGCAAAACCTATAAAGCTACTATTTACGCTGACACTAAAAATGCTGATTATATCAGTAAGCCGATGTGCTACAAAATTGCCAGCGCGCTTGTCACTTCAAAATCGAAAATGCCACTTTATTTAGCTCCCGGCGGTGGAGCAGCAGTTTCTTTTCAATATGCTTCTTCTGCAGACATGAAAGCGCTGAAAAAGATCGACAATAAAACTTTTCTGAAAGCATGGGAGAAGAAATAAACCCTGCCTATCCCGATTCTTTAAGCAAGAGTATCAAAAAGTATCTTTCTCTGGTAACCTTTAGCCATACCATATTTGCGATGCCTTTTGCTTTGATTGGTTTTACAATGGGTGTAGTTCAGGTTGGTCAATTTGATCTTAGCATTTTAATAAAAGTCATATTATGTATGATTTTCGCCCGCAGCGCAGCAATGGCATTTAATAGGTATCTGGACAGGGACATTGATGCAGTCAATCCAAGGACCAAACTAAGGGAAATTCCGGCAGGCACCATCAGTGAAAGATCGGCATTTATATTTGTGCTAATGAATTGTCTATTGTTTGTGGCGACTACTTATTTTATCAATATGCTTTGTTTTTTCCTTTCTCCGGTTGCCCTTGGCGTAATTTTAGGATATAGTTATACCAAGCGCTTTACTGCTCTTTGCCATTATGTATTGGGTGTTGGCCTGGGCCTGGCTCCTGTAGGTGCGTATTTAGCTGTCACAGCTTCTTTTGACTGGATACCGGTGATTATTGGATTGACAGTATTGACTTGGGTCGCCGGATTCGACATTATTTACAGCTTGCAGGATGAGGTTTTTGATCAGGAAAATGAACTACATTCCATACCCGCACTGGTTGGTAAAAAAGCAGCACTCAGGATCTCTACTATTAGTCACATCTTAACCGGGATTGGAATAATCAGCACTATTTACTTTATGAATATTACATTCGAAAAAATGGGTTTATTATCAATTTTAGGCGGAGCAATATTTATAATTATGCTCATCTACCAACATACAATCGTTTCAGAAAATAATTTAAAAAGGGTCAATCTGGCCTTTATGACAACCAATGGAATAGCCAGTGTAGTGTTTGGGGCTTTTGTAATTATAGATTTTTTAATTTAATAAATTTGTGACAGCTAGCAAGTTAGCATTTATAATAAGTAGATTCCATGGTCCTGCCTCTAATACATGTGAATTATTTTTAAGAACAGAGGTTAATCATTATCTTTGTATTAAATTTTAGTGAAATGAGTAAAAGACAAATATACATTCAGACAGCTATAGTGATATTTATGATATTGATCACCGCCTTCAGCAGGTTGATCCCTCATACATACAATCTAACTCCTGTAGGTGCCATCGCCTTATTTGGAGGTGCTTACCTTGGAAGAAACTGGAAAGCATTTTTGATACCAATCGGAGCAATTTATTTAAGTGACCTTATCCTCAACAATGTGGTATATGCTGCTGATGGTGCATCTTTTGCATTTGCTTATCAAGGCTGGTATTGGGTGTATGGAACTTATGCCCTGATTGTTTTATTAGGTGCATTTTTGCTCAAAAAAGTTACCCTTTTAAGAGTAATTGGAGGATCACTGGGAGCAACATCCTTATTCTTTCTTATCACCAATTTCTCCTGTTGGCCAGGTACCGTGCCACCGGTTTATTCTTATGATATGAAAGGATTGATGGCCTGTTATGTTGCAGGATTACCCTTTCTTAAAGGTACTTTGGTTGGAGATTTGGTTTTTAGTACCGCATTATTTGGAACTATGGCTCTAATACAAAGTTCAATGCATTTAAGAAGCAAAAGTGAAACGGCATATACAAGAAGCTGATTTCCTTTAATTTAACAAATCTTCTATTCGTCCGATTTCTACCTATTTTAAGCGAATAGACGCTTTGCTTATATTTCGAATTGTTTTATTCTGTTATATTTGCAGCTTAATAAACCTGAACAGAACGAGTGAGTATCCTTATCTATCTTTTAATATTTTATATATTATTGTGCATCAGTCTTAAGCCTTTATTTGTCAAAGCCGGTTTCTCCGGTACAGATGCATATATTCCCGGTAAGAATTTTATAACATGGTGCAAGATCATAGGCAGGAGACCTGCTTATGCTCTCTGGTTGTTATTTCCTATCGTAAACATATTTATTTTCTGCGGCATGGCAGTAGATATGGTGCGATCATTTGGCAGAAATACTTTTAAGGACAGCGCACTTGCTGTCATATATGCTCCTTTGGAATTTTTCCTTATCACGATGGCCAATGATGATTATAAAGGCCCTGTGTTGGTACAGGAAGATGCTTATCATGAAGAATTAAAAGCTGCATACCATAGAAAAGACACTTTTGCCATAAAAAAACTTGAGACAAATAATCCTTTTAAAAAAGGCAAAGTTCGTGAATGGACTGAATCTATAGTTTTTGCGGTATTTGCGGCAGCCTTTATCAGAATGTTTCTCATCGAGGCATATGTGATTCCGACCTCTTCGATGGAGTCATCATTACGCGTTGGCGACTATTTGTTTGTAAGTAAAGCACATTACGGTATCCGGACTCCCATGACTTTTATGATGGTTCCTCTGATTCACAATAGATTGCCTATTGCCAACAGGGAATCATACCTTAAAAGCCCTAGTTTGGGCTATTACAGATTACCGGCATTAAGCACCATTAAAAGATTTGATCCCGTTGTGTTTAATTATCCTGAAGGGGACAGTGTTTATGTGACTCCGGGAAGAACCTATAGCTTGTATGATGTCAAGAGAGGTTATAAATTGAATGCTGATTATCCTTTGACCACGAGGCCGATGGATAAAATGGACCATTATATAAAACGGTGTATTGGCTTGCCGGGGGACTCATTAAAAATAGTCAATAAAGTCGTTTTCATCAATGGCCAAAAAATAGATGAACCTACCGGAATGCTGGTAAACTGCCGCGTGACACCAAGTCAACCTGTAGCCTTGCAGGAATTGGCTCAATTAGGTGTTAATCTGAATGAGGGGAATCCTGAAATAGGTTTTTATTCATTGAATAAAGAACAGATGTCATATATTAAACAGAATGCCCCACAAGCAGACATTCAGGTCATGTATGCCAATCCAAGCCCTCAATATGCAGCTGCATTGTTCCCGCATAGTCCGGCACAATTTCCGACATGGACCACTGATAATTATGGGACCATTTGGATCCCGAAAAAAGGAGTAACCATCACTTTAAATCCTGCAAATATTGCTTTTTATCGAAGAGTGATATCTGTATATGAGAAAAATGACTTCAAAGAAAATGGCAATAAATATATTATCAATGGTGTCACAACTGATCAGTATACTTTCAAACAGGATTATTACTGGATGATGGGAGATAACAGGGATAATTCTGAAGATTCAAGATTCTGGGGATTCGTACCAGAACAAACTATTGTTGGTAAGCCATTGTTTATCTTTTTTTCGAGGTATACCAATCAATTTGGATCATCGATCAGATGGGACAGGATCTTTACCAATGCAAATAAATTTTAATTACTTTTTCTAAAAATCCACTCCTTATATTACAAGGAAATTTAATTCATTGTTGTGGAGCCAAAAATTATCACCGGAAATGATTTTTATTATCAATGGTCCGGTAGTAAGCCATTGAGGATCGTTTCATTGGTCCCTTCTCTTACGGAAGCATTTTATTATTTTGGATTGAATGAATATGTGGTAGGAGTTACAAAATTCTGTGAATTACCATTGGTGAAAACGCCTCAACCTTTAAAAATCGGAGGTACTAAAAATCCTTCTGTTGAAAGAATCCGGACCTTGGAACCGGATGTTATTTTTGCCAGTAAAGAAGAAAATGATCAAAAAGATGTGGAAGCTTTGGCTAAGTTTTGCTCAGTGATCGTAACTGATATTAAGAATATTAATGACAATATTGAATTCCTGAAAAACACGGGAAAGTTATTTGAAAAAACATCCATAAGTGATAAAATAAATATAAAGCTCATATCTCATTATATCTACAAGATGCCGGAAAAAGACAAAACTGTTGTTTATCTTATTTGGAAAGATCCTTTGATGACCGTGGGAGGAGATACTTTTATCAATGACATGTTGTTGCATGCCGGCCTTAATAATCTATATAACCACACTACCCGTTACCCCATTGTTGAGGAAAAGGAACTCGGTATTAAAGCACCTGCATATATATTGCTTTCTTCAGAACCTTATCCTTTTAAAGATCGCCATATAAAACAATTCACTGAGAAATTTCCAAAATCAAAAGTAATCCTGGCAGATGGTCAGATGTTTTCTTGGTATGGAATTCGTCCATTATTTGCTCCTGACTATTTCAGAAAAATGTTCAAAAACATGTTATAATAAAAATATATACTTTACAAACATTAATTTGTTTAATTTTGTTAATTGCTTAGATTATAAAGAATTCCTCTTCTGTTTGCAATTTAACCGGCAATATATTTCTTTCATTTTTCTAGATTGACAGGCCATGAAACAAATTTATTTATTTTCCAGTCTTCTATTATCGCTGTTTATTATCCGGGAAACCGCGTCGGCACAAGTACTTGAAGGCAGGGACTTTATTCCGGGCCAATATCTTATTCAATTTGACAGTCGGATTAATGTTGAAAAGTTTCAGGAAAAAACTGCAGCTTCGAGGGCAGGATATGAAGTAGAGATCCTAGGGAAAGAATCTAATATTGTTACCATCTCATATCCGACCCTAACAATGGATGAATTGACAGAATACATTAGAAATTTAGATGGAGTAGTTGCCTTTCAAAAAGATTATTATCTGGAAGAGCGAAACAAAATACCGAATGACCCATTGTTTACTCCTAATCAATGGAACATGAAGATCATCAAAGCTCCTGAAGCGTGGGACATCACAACAGGTGGAATTACACCAATTGGACATGAAATAGTAGTTGGTGTACTGGACGGCGGATTTTATGTGAATCATCCGGATCTTATAGATAATTTATTTACCAACATTGCAGAAATCCCGGGTAATGGTATCGATGATGATGATAATGGTTTTATAGATGATATCCATGGTGTTAATTTAGATAATAATTCAGGCACACATGCTGAAGCAAGCCATGGAACATCAGTGATGGGTATAATTGGCGCTAAGGGAGATAATGGTCAGGGGGTGACCGGAGTTAACTGGAATGTTAAAATTTTACCTGTGAGCAGGGCAGTAGCAAATATATCAGCCTTGATAAGGGGTTATGAGTACTTGCTGGATTTCAGAAAAAAATTTAATGCCAGTCAGGGCCAGGAAGGCGCTTTCATCGTAGCAACAAATCTTTCGGCAGGACAGAGTCATAAATTTCCCATTGATCAACCTATTTGGTGCAATATGTACGAAACACTGGGCTTATCAGGCATCATAAGTGCAGGAGCCACATCCAATGCCAATGAAGATGTAGACGAGGTAGGAGACCTGCCCAGTACTTGTGAAAGTGAGTTTTTAATGATAGTTACAAACACTACTTCCAATGATATGCTTTATACCAATTCAGGATATGGATTTAAATCTGTCGACCTTGGTGCACCCGGAGAAGGCTGTACTTCAAAAATTCTTCGACGAAATGAACGACTGGGCTCGCGGTGAGGGGTTCGCCGGTCTCGGCTACGCCACCCGCAAAGGCGGCGAATGGGGCGGGCCGATCGC
>JAYUWT010000383.1:0-9133 GCA_043753405.1 Saprospiraceae bacterium
CTCTCAAATGCCAATTATTCAAAAACAGAAACCTTAATAAACTGATAGAATGCAACGCTGTGGAATATAAAAATCCTCTGTGTTAAATCTCCCCACAAAAAAGAGGCCGCCTTTGAGAGACGGCCTCCTAAAAATAAAACTTATTAATTCAAAAAAGTTTAACCAAATTCTGTGCGGGACAAAGTTTCGCATCATTATTTATTCAATTTTATTTATTCTTAAACCGAAAATCAATGATTTTATCTCCCGCATAAAGTTTATTATCCTTTGCAGATATTTTAGCACTCACGGGTACATAGACCAGGACGCTCGCATGGTCCGCAGGAATCATAACAGGTGTATTGCCTGATACATCTGAAGCGATCAAAGTTTGACTCACACAATCGTAAACATTCACTTTTATATTTCCCACAGGTACATTCACTGTTTTCTTTTCTTTATACGGATTATAGATCAAATATGTGGGATAGGATGCACTTTTTGGAAACATATCAGTAGCCACACAGTCCAACAATAAGATCCCTTCCACATTTGTGGTTTTAATTGTACCTCCGAAAAATCCGACATGTCCACTGCCATAAATTGAAAACATAGTTTCAGGTGGCATCCCCGGAGCCCAAAGTGGACCATCTCCCTGCGCAAACGGTGATTTACCGATATGGCCCGGAAGGTTAGGTTCTTTGACCAGGCCTTCATAAGCAATGACGTTTTTGGTGATCCCTTTTTTATTAGGTAAGGCCTGCAGCGAATCGGGAATATCATAGGGGTAAAATAATCTGGCCGCATTGGCTGCATTCAGCGTCCATTTTCCAACAGCGCGTGCATACCTTTGATCATAGCGAACCATAGGTAGCAAGGGCCATGCAAGATCAAAGGTATTCATCGCGAATCCATATCCACCTTTATCTATCGTACTGCCTGAAATGCCGGATACATCATAATCGCCCCATTTGCCAACTATAACTCCCCAGCCATCGCGGTTAACAGCTTTTCCTTCGAAGGTCCAGTTAAGAAACTTAATCAGATCATAATTCTTCCCGTGTTCAGCATTGAGTCTCGCACCGATGTATGCCCCGAAAGGCATAAGCAATTCGTAGTTCCTGTTTTCTTTTTGTCCTTCCAGCGCTTTGAGTGCCTTTTCTGCTCCCTGCAGGTATTTCTCGTCGCCATATTTCACATATGCTGAATAAAGGATAAATGCATAACCGGCAGCAACATCTTCCTGGGTAGGAATATGATTGGTGCCGGGCTTCATGTCCTTAAAGTTGAAAAAAGAATAGGAATAATTACTTCCTAAAATGTTTGCGGACTTAAGGAATTGGTCAGCTACCTTCCGCATGATCTCATCGTATCCCGGTTCATTCGGATAATAATGTGCCACACCATAGAACAATACATTATTGTAAATATCATACCAGTAATCATTGCCGTAACCGCCACCTATATGGGCTTTTTTGCTCGTAAAGTTCATGATCACATTCCAGCCATTGTCCTTATTGAAAAAATTCTTAACCATAGAAACATAATTGTTCCCATCCTGTTTGCTCTTATCAATTCCCACTAATGTCCCTCCTATAATAGAGCCAAGTGCCCCAATAGCCTCGTGATTTTCTCCATCATTTACCTTGGCACCTTCACGAATATCACCTAAAGCTGTATAGAGTCCATAAGTCTTAGACGGGTAATTCCTTTTCATGGTATCCATCCAGATCAATGGAAGAAAATCACCTTTTTCGTTAAAATCGTAAGCATATTTATCAAATTCCAGTGCTGTCTTTCTCCAGTCCTTCATCATGTAAGGGCTAGGCTTATTTGGCATTTCCTCTACTCTTGGAATAGGTATTTGCGTAATGGCCTCTGTTGATCTTGGTATGGTTTCTGTAGCTGTCTTACAGGCGCCGACACTTATGATAAGTGCAAAAAATAAAATTAAATTTTTAAATAAATTCATAAAATAGACTAATTAATAATGTCAAAATAAATTTTTTTAATTATAAGTTCATAGGTTGAGCAATCGGTTCTACCACTGTGTGTGGTTCTTTCCACGCCTTGTCATTTAATATGGACCTTGCCATGAAAATTGATAAAAACTGAACTCCGGCGATCACTAATAAAGCATATCTCAAAGCAGCATATTCACTTACATAACGTGCCAGAATTATGAATAATCCGCAGCCGATCAATCTACCCAATAACAAGCCTATTTCATGGTTAAATATATAGGCAAAATCATTTCTTTTTTCTTTGGATGACACAAAGTCGATCACCTGCAACTGGATCGGAAAATATGCAATATCCAATAGTGGTCTTGCAAAACTCAGACACAATACAAATAATATAGCACCGAGAGCTGAATAGAATGCGGCGTTAAATATTGCTCCAATCAAAAATATTGTTATTCCGGCCGCAAATATTTTCAGGCGGTGTTCAGGTTTTGTAGTCCGTCCAAGAATGTACAAAAGGATAGCAGATAAGAATGCCGCGATCGAAAGAATATTTCCCATACTCCCTTCGTCACCTACTAAGGTTCTGATTAACATAACCGGTGCTGTAACTATATAGCCCTGTCCAATTCCTTTTAATGCAGACAATCTTAACATCTTATTCCACAAGGGATGAAATTTAAAAAATACAAAGGGAGTCTTGGCAGGATTCTGAAAATTTCCTTTGTGAACAAGGATTGACGCAATAATAGTCAACAGGATCACAAATCCTGCCAAAAAATAATAAGCTACATTAATATTGCCGGAAAACCAGCCATTGTTTTTTGTACCGGCTATAAAAGCTCCTGCACAGAAGGGAATAATAATTCCGGCAATCGTATAAAAAAATGTTTCTATACCATAATAGTAATTCCTGTTGCCATCTTTGGTAGTATTAAGGGCCAGAAAATCTCTGTTTGCCCAGAAAAATCCATAAGAGAGCCCCATGATCAAACCAGTACCAAATATACCCCATGTGGTCAATTCATTCAAAGACATCATCGCAGTCATTGAAATACCACTGAGCAACATTCCCAGAGAATATAATTTTGAAATTTTGAAATGTTTTAGCAAAAATCCATTCAACATAAAAGTCGCAGGTATACCGATGTATAAAGACAATTGAAAAATTACCACAAGGCTGATATCATTGGAATTTCTCATGATATAAGCCCCAATAAATAATTCTATGATCGGCAGTACAAGAGCGTATATTAAATTGGTCAGTAATAAAACCCTCATTGGAAGAGGATGCGATTTAAAAAAAGAGATTTCTTTTATAAACATTGGTAAGCTTAAGTTAGATTATACATGGTAAAATTTAAAGTTCAGAACTTCTGGTTGAAAGGCTTAACTGGCTTTCCAGTGACGTGAGAATTTCTTTGATCGATAGAGTAGCACCACATATTACTTCATCTGAGGCGCCATAATACATTGTGATCCGGTCACCTTCCACCAGATGCCCGTTTGTAAAGACCACATTTCCGAAAAAACCGGTTTTCTCATAATCCATTTCCGGGCTAAGAATAGGTTCTGAAGACCGTGCTAATACAATAGATGGATCATCCAGATCAAGCAACATAGCTCCCAAATGATATTTATGGTTTTGATCGGCACCATGGTATATTTCCAACCAGCCCATTTCAGTTTTCACAGGAGAGGCTCCTGCTCCGATCCTTGCACTATCCCAGGACCACGGACGTGTTTTAGCAACACATTTATGTCCACCCCAATATAAAAGATCAGGAGAAGATGCCAGCCACATATAGTTGCCTCCAAGGTCTATACCTGAAGGTCTGTGGAGTGCGTAATAGAGGCCATTGATCTTGCTTTCAAATAAGCAACAATCTTTATTGTGTGGAGAAAATATCATACCTTCCCGGGTTATATTTCTCCAGTCCTTCGTTCTCATTAACCCTACTCCTACTCCTTTATCTGAAACCTGGGTATAAGTCAAAAAATATTCATCATCAATGAAGCTGACCCTGCAGTCTTCGATACCATAATTTTCCAATGGTCCTTTACCAAATATCTTTGTATCCAGATGATCAGGTTCATAAAAATTAATGCCATCATCACTGCACACGAGGCGCAGATGTGAAATGGTCGACAAATAAGAGTTGCCATTGTGTTTTACAAGTCTTGAATCACCTAATTCAATGGCAGGATCATCAATCCTGTATTCTTTTATTTGGATCTGGTCTTCTTCATCATAAATTGGAAATGATACATAACCTTCTTTTTGAACGGGTCGCTCTGCTACTCTTAGAATCAGCCATTTTTTATTTTCAAAAATAAATACTCCCGGATTTAATACACATTCCACCATAAAAGAAGGAATGCTAGGCTTAATATCAGAGGTTTTTAATATGGGATTCTCCTTAAATCTTTGTATCATATAGCACTTAGGTTAGAGCGATTTGTATTAATACTCACTTAATAATGTGTGAGTCCCAATAAAAAAAAGGAACCAGTGGTAATATTGACCACTGGTTCCACTATGAGTTCAGGATTATTTAACCTGGAATTTAACTGATCCAAGACTTTGCTCCTCAGAAACAAAGTTCATATAATAAGATCCAACACTATAGCTCTTTACATTAAAGCTAAATCTGTCCAAAGGAAGTTCACCGGCTCCATAACGGATAGCGCCTACCTGACGTCCCTGAACATCCATGATCCTGATCAACATTGGTTTCGCAGTATTAAAATTATGCTTAACCCATATTTTATCAGAAGTAGGATTTGGAAACACTGATTCGACAAAAGCTGAAAGATCTTTTGAAATACCATCTGTACCTGTAGTACCTGTATTGAAAAGATCTAAAGCCTCATCAGCTGTCAATGCTTTATTGTATAACTTGAGCTCATCAAGTCCACCCTGGAAGTATTGACCACCGTCGACGTTATTGCTTCCCATACCCAATGGCAGGTTAGTACTGTTCAATGTACCCGGTGCTGAAACGGTATTAACCAATTCTCCATTCAGATAGATCTTATTTTCTACACCATCATGGGTCATGACTACATGCCACCAGAATCCTTTTATTAATTCATTTCCGTCCTTAGAGTCCATATCTACTATGTAGTTAGGTATCTGTAAGGTTTGTGAATTTGTAGTGAATACTATACGTGTATGTTGCGGAATAGAGATTTTCCATCTTTGACTCCAATGTCCGAAGTCAAGAATATAAGCTTCTGAAAAAGCCTGATTAATATCATCTACTCTAACCCAAAATGCGATGGTTGCATAGTCTGAGATCAGTTGGACTGCATTAGGAGCCAAAACTGAATCCTGTACACCATCAAATTTAATATTCAGTGCACCACCATTTGCATGACCTGATGGTTCGAAAACAGGATTACCACCTATTACTCCATGATTGGCATATGGTGTTACATCATTTGCATTACCTTCAAAAGGATAATAAGCTACTAAGCCCGGTTCACCGGTATCCACTTCTTTAGAAGTAGTTAACGTAATCTCAGAAATTTCTGAATTATTACCTGCATTATCGAATGCATAGATCTCAAATGAATATGGAGTTTCCGGGTCAAGACCATTGACCAGAACTGATGTAGCCGATGCTGCCAAAGTATCGAATAAAACACCATCCACAAAGACTACATATCCTTTCAACTGTCGGTCATCGACAGAAGCTTCCCATGAAAGCAGCACTGAATTAGAACCTACGATTCCGGACAAATTGCCAGGAGCGGTTGGAGGTGTAATATCCGGTGTTTCATCTTCTCCTGTAGTTGCTTTGATCGTTGAGATACCAGATTCATTACCTGCTGCATCCACTGCACTTACACCCAAGGAGTATTCAGTAAGCGGGCTAAGGTCATTTATGTCATAAGATAGATCCTCGGTAGTTGCAACTTTGGAACCGTTCACATAAACATTATATGCTGTAACTTTCACATTGTCTGTAGATGGCCACCATGAAAGGTTAATATCGGTAAATGATACTTCTACAGCTAAATTTAGCGGGCTAGAAGGTGCTTCTGTATCGGTATTGATCACAGGAGTAGACTGTTCTGTATAAAGTGCTGCGACCTCTGCATCAGTAAGTGCTATATTATAGATACGCACTTCATCCAATGATCCGTCAAAATAATTACCACCATCTATCGGATTAAAACCTATACCAAGAGGTTTATCTGTGCTGTTCAAAGTACCCGCAACTGCTTTCGTAGCTACTACTACTCCATCAAAATAAATTTTGTCGCTCGTACCATCATGAGTCATTACCACATGTGTCCAGTTACCCGGAACAAGTGAATTATTGCCACCACTATCCATATCGGAAATACCTGAACTATTATTAGTCGTAAATACAGGTTTACCGTGGCTTGGAAGAGAGATCTTCCATCTTTCCTGCCAGCCACCGTTTGATAGTAAAAATACTTCACCTGAAGCCGGTAAGTTATTGACATTGACCCAAAAACTGATGGTTGTAAAATCAGAATTCTGTTGATTGGAATTATCAGCAATTATATAAGATGAAACGCCATCAAAACTGTAAGCCATATTTGCTTTGTCAAATCTGTCATCAGTCAGCTGAGCACCATGCACTTCAGCATCGTTATTGTAAGGAGAAGAATCATCTGCATTACCACTAAAAGTATAATTGGCTACCAATGGATCGGTGATCACCGGAGCATCTTTTTGATCATCATAAAGGTTTGCTACATCATCTGCACTCAAAGCACGATTGTATATGATAACATCATCCAAAGCACCATTGAGATAATTGCCTTTATCGATAGGGTTCCATCCCAAACCAAGAGGATGAGAGGTAGCATTTAATGTACCACTTACAGCTTTTGTATTTGCCTCTACTCCATTAATATAAATGATATCACTGGTGCCATCATGGACAGCCACTACATGGGACCATGTACCGGGAACCAATTCATTTCCACCACCTGCATCCATATCGGAAATACCGGAAGAACTATTAGTAGTAAATACTACTTTACCATGTGAGGGAACAGAAATTTTGACTCTGGTCTGCCATCCTCCATTTGATAATATAAATTCTTCACCTGTCGCAGGTAAAGCAGTCATATTGACCCAAAAACTATAAGATGCATAATCAGAATTCAACTGAGTCGAATTTTCTGCCGAAAGTGAATCCGAGCCATTAAATAAGGCTGCATTATTAGCCCAGCCAAATCTATTTTTGGTTCCGGTGGCACTACCTTCAGCATCATTTTTAAACTGGGAGTCATCGTCGCCATTGCCATCCAAAGAATAGTCTGCTACAATATCTATGTTAGTTCCTGGAAATTCATCTTCATCGATAAATAGTTCATTTACCTGCGCATCGGTTAATGCATAATTGTATATTTTAACTTCATCAAGCATGCCATTGAAAAAACCTCCATTGTCGACAGCATCATATCCAATACCGAAGTTACTCGTTGTACTATTCAATGTTCCTGCTACTGCCTTGGAATTAGCTAGTTCACCATTAATGAAGATCTTATCGTTCACGCCATCATGGACAGCTACAACATGCGTCCATTTACCCGCCACTAATTCATTTCCTCCACCTGCATCCATATCGGAAATCCCGGAAGAGCCATTGGTAGTGAAAACAACTTTGCCATGAGCCGGAACAGAGATCTTCAATCTTTGTTGCCACCCACCATTTGAAATTAAAAATGCTTCTCCTGTAACAGGAAGTGCTGTGGGTTTAACCCAAAAGCTAACCGTTGTATAATCTGAATTTAATGCATCAGAATTGTTTGCAGTAACTTTCGAAGAAATTCCGTTGAAACTCAAAGCACTTTTACCATATCCGAATCGGTCAGTAGCAGCCCTAACATCTCTGACTGAACCATGGTTTTTATAGTCACTGTTGTCTGCGCCATTGCCATCCAATTTGTAATCAGCAACGATGCCCGGAGGAATTGTTGGTTTAGTATTTTCATTGTTATAGAGATTGAGAATCTGAGTTGCTGATAATGCACCATCGTAGATCTTGACCTCATCAATTACTCCATCATAATAATTACCTACATCAATTGGATTGAAACCTATACCCAGATCCTGCGAAGTAGAATTTAATGCACCGCTGACTGCTTTTTCATTTGCCAACTGACCATTCAAGTAAATGATATCTTTAGTACCGTCGTGGACGAATGCCCAATGCTGCCATGTTCCGGGCACTACCACATGTCCGTCTCCTGCATCCATATCAGAAATGCCTGATGTACTGTTAGTCGTCCAGACCGGTTTACCATGTGCAGGAAATGAAATTTTAAAACGTTCCTGCCATCCACCATAAGAAACTAAATAAGCTTCTCCTTGTGCAGGAAGTGAAGTGGCTTTGGTCCAAAAAGTCACTGTGGTGCGATCCGTATTCATTTCTGCTCTGCTCGGAGTTGTCAGAGTACTTTGTTCACCATCAAATTCCATGGCTCTGCCTGCATTGCCGAATCTGTCCTGAGTTAAAGAAGCTGCGTTAGTCTGGGCACTTATGCCACTTACTGCATCACGAGCATCTCCTGTAAATGAATAGTTGACGACAGGACTCTGTGCCATAAGGCTCACAGCACTTATCAACCAAATAAAAATTAAATTTTTGCTTTGTTGTAAATATTTCATAAATAAAGTTTGTTTTATCCAAAGGTTGGAAAGTGAAAAAATTATATTAGGGATCGAAATTTGCCGAACGTAAAGTTATAAATAACAACCAAAGAATTATGATACTTTAATGGTAAATTGTGGTATTTTAATGAAGATAATTCTAATAAGTGCCAAATGATATTTTTGGAAGGGCTGTTTTTAAGCAATAAATAAAATAGAAAACATTAAAGAAATATAACGCTGATTGCGCAGATAAATACCACTATCGATATATGTGAAGATGTAGTTTTAATTAAAAAAAGAAAAATACAAGCCACAATTGTATAATGAGCTAAAATTAGCATTGGAGATATGCGTGATCTGCGTTCTAACAAAATTGTTTCGCAGATCCCTCGGATCAATACTCCTAGAAAGTTTTGTATCGTTGAAGGGCAATGATGACAAAAGATATTGTAATTTTACAATTCAAATCCTTTAATTATGAATTTATCAGAAAAAAAAGCACTTGTGGCAGAACAACTTAAAAATATCGAAGATGAAATGGTATTGG
>JAYUWT010000384.1:0-3494 GCA_043753405.1 Saprospiraceae bacterium
CAATATGCACCGTGGTGCTACTGCTCAAACCATAGGGTTGACGTCAGTAGAAAATGAAACTGTATTAAAAGCTACAAAAGCTGTAGGTCTCGCCATAGCAGGTGTGGATATCATGAGGAGTAATGAAGGACCTCTTATATTGGAAGTAAATGCAAGTCCCGGGCTGGAAGGGATAGAAGGTGTGACTAAGATCAATGTAGCAGGTGCCATCATCGCTTATGGCGATGCTTTAGTCAGGGCAAAAAAATAGTTAATTGTTTGAATGAAGTATTTAACATAAATGGTACCTTAATAGCTCCTGGAGAGGAAGCAGTTGTAAGGATACCGGTCGGCAGACTGCCTTCCGGCAACCAGATAACTATGAGCGTCAATGTATTTCGTTCCATCAAACCTGGCCCCGTACTTTTATTATCAGCAGGTATCCATGGAGATGAGATCAATGGAATTGAGATCATCAGGCAAGCCCTGGATATGAAACTTTTCGACAATTTAATGTGTGGGTCTATTATTGCTATTCCTATTGTCAACGTTTTTGGATTCATCAATTTTTCCAGGGATGTCAGTGAAGGCAAAGATGTGAACAGGAGTTTTCCAGGATCAATTAATGGGAGTATGGCATCCAGGGTGGCAAGGATAATTACCAGACATATTCTCCCTTTGATCACCATAGGTATTGATTTTCACACCGGCGGACAATCCAGGTTTAATTATCCCCAGGTGAGATATACTAACAGACAGCCTTCCAGTAAATTGTTTGCCCAGATTTTTAATGCACCTTTCAGTATATTAAAACCAACTATTCTGCGATCGTTGAGAAGAATGGCTTTGGACATGGGAATCCCTATCATAGTTTATGAAGGAGGTGAAGCACTCAGAGTAGATCAATTCTCTATTCAACAGGCTATTCGTGGGATTAAGAGGGTAATGCATCATCTGGAAATGAACAATTATCAAATTGAGGATCAGGAAAACCTGGTTTTGACCAAATCAACCTGGATTAGATCCAATATTCCGGGCTTATTTTATCCGGCAGTGAACAATGGTAGCCAGATCGTCAAAGGTGAATTGCTTGGTTGGATTCACGATCCTTTGGCTCAATCTAACAATTCAATAACCTCCAAGGTCAATGGTTTCATTTATTGTATCAATAATAAACCTGTAGTTTATCCCGGGGATGCATTGTTTAACATTGGTATGTTATAGCCTCTGATTTATTTTTTAATTATATGGCAGTCACAATTAAAGATTTATCATTTATTTAGTCCTAATTTGAACTTTAAAAGTTTAGTTGGAAAGAAATTTTTACATTTGCCTCAGATCATTTGATTTTCTCAAATACAGTTTGATACATTTTATACTTTAATAATTCTTAAAGTGTATCTAATCCAAATGATCCCCATAATTATTTCCCAACATTTATTGTAATTATTTACTCAGGATTTAAGATAATTTGCAAATCTTATTTTGATCATTAAACGCACATCCATGACTTTGTTTAACTATGTCATTTATTTTTTATTATTAGCGACTCCATATGCAAGTTTAAAAGCACAAAAAACCAATAACGCTATAATCACTCTGGCCGGTGATGCTGCTTTGAAAAACGGTACCATGAGTTTCACGATCTTTGATAGAAAGACAGGTGAACTAGTCGCCACACACAATCCTAATACTTCACTGATACCCGCTTCATCACTTAAGATATTATCATGTGCCTTTGGGCTGAAGACCCTGGGTAAGGACTTCAGATTTAAAACAACTCTGGAGACAACAGGATCCATCGATAAAGATGGCGTCCTGCATGGAGACCTGATTATAAAAGGATATGGGGATCCTACCTTAGGTTCTGAAATGACCAATAACACAAATGATCTTGACAATGTGCTTCAATCATTCACAACGGCAATAAAAGCAGCAGGTATAAGAAATGTGGATGGAAGGATCTTTGGTGATGGGACCTTCCTTTCTGATGAAGGTATATATAACTCCTGGGCCTGGAATGACATCGGTAATTATTATGCAGCCGGAGTTTATGGCCTCAATATCTACGATAATTTGTTTAAGTTGAAATTCCAACAGACAAAACAAGGAGCAGCTCCTGTTGTGGTGGGAACTTTTCCCAAGGTACCGGGTCTGGAATTTAGTTCAAAAGTACTAAGCGGTGCTGCCGGTTCAGGAGATAATGCTTATATATTCGGAGGTCCACTTCAATACAAAAGGCAGATCAAAGGCACTATTCCTGCAGGCTCCGGCATATTTGAGATCAAAGGTTCTATGCCGGATCCACCTCTTATGACAGCAATACTTTTAAAAGAAGCTTTGGATAAAATCGGCATTGTATCTAAAAGTAGTTCAGGATCCCTTAAAGATGCAATGCCTGCAGGCAGCAGGAAGGTAATATTTACTTATTATTCTCAAAAACTTGAGCATATAGTAAATGAAACTATTTTAAAAAGTATCAATATCAATGCTGAAGGTATTATAAGATATTGTAAAGCAATAGAAAAATCATCTAGCACTACCGAAGAAGCTATTTCTTCATTCGCCGCATTTTTAGAAAAAAATACAGATGGCCAGCAAGGATTTTTTGTATGTGATGGTTCAGGACTTTCCACTTCCAATAGTATTCCTACGTTTGGTTTTGCCAAGGTATTGTTACAATTATTTAAGGATCCGGATATATCCAGGACTATTACAGGCGCTTTACCAATAGCCGGAGTGTCGGGTACTCTTAAGGGATATTTGAAAAATTCTAAGGCTGCAGGCCACATCCGGGCCAAAACAGGATCTATGGATCGTGTGAGGAGTTTTTCAGGGATAATTTCAGGAAGTTCAGGTAAGGAGTATGTTTTTTCATTGATTTTAAATAATTACACCTGTTCATCAGCACAGATAAAAAGTAAAGTTGAACTCTTTCTTAATGATTTATATTTATCCATATAAATATTCATCTTACTTTGAATTACAGAATTTAATATGGACATTATGTTTATAGATCTGAGACAAATTATCGTATTCGTCGCTGTGATAACAGGCACTATTATTTTAGCCCAATTTCTCAATTTTGTGATCCAAAAAAGGTTGGTCAAACGGAATAGACTTTTACTAAAAGATCCTACAAGGCTTAAGTTTTTTTCTCACGTTGGCACTGCTTTTATTTATGTAGTAGGTTTCGCAACGGCCATTTCACAGATATCTCTTCTGAAACCCTTATCTACTTCATTGCTCGCCGGAGCCGGCCTGATCACTGTCGCTGTCAGTTTTGCATCCCAGAACGCTTTAAGCAATGTCATAAGTGGATTTTTTATTGTGTTGTTCAAACCCTTTGGGGTCAATGACAGGCTGCGGGTAAAAGAAAATATTATCGGTGTAGTTGAAGATATTACGTTGAGGCATACCATTCTGCGTGATGGTGAAAATAAACGTGTCATCATTCCCAATTCTTTAATCAATAATGAAATCGTGGTCAATTATAACTATGTAGAGGAATTTAT
>JAYUWT010000385.1:0-9113 GCA_043753405.1 Saprospiraceae bacterium
GGTTGGCAAAAAATTACTGATGGCTACAGTCGATTATGCCCGTGAAAATAATATTAAAATTAAGGCTGTTTGTTCATTTGCGAAAAGTATGTTTGAAAAGATCGAATCGATACGCGACGTACTTAAGTAGTTATTAATTGAAAAGCAGTAAGCTGTAAGCTATAGGCTTTAAGCCACTCCGTAAGAATATATGCTACATTATTCAATATTTGCATTCTGCTTAATCTTCGCGCAATTGTCAATTCAATTTTCAACTCTCAACTCTCTACTCTCTACTCTCACCTCTCAACTAAAAAAGTTTTTTCGCGAGATCCAAAGCTACATATTCCAGAAAATAACTTCCCGCTCCGGGATCGGCATTATCACTCAAGTGTGATTCTATCAGAGCTATATGGCATGAATTACGCAGAATCCTGTTGACGTAAATATCATCATCGAGATCGAGGACAATGCTGTCGACCTGTGCAATGGTAGCTGCCACGACATTGTTGGTATGAGCAAGTAATACTTCAGGATATTCTTTCCTGAGATCCCAGGTGATCTCTGTCCAAAAAGGAAAAATGCCAATATCCCTGCATTCAAGATAGTTAAAGTATGCAATTTTGACGGCCCTGACTTTTACAATATCATTGATAAACTGGCCGGAGAATTGAAAACGAATGATTAATTTTTCAGGATCAAAAGTGGGAAGTTTATCCAGTTGTTCAAATAAGTATTTTATAAAATCAGCGACGTTGTCCGTGGTTTCGTATTCAAAATATATTTTTTCAGCGCTATGGATATTTGCTGAATGACTTTCATACATACAGACTATGGGTGGATGCCAGTTTTTTGCTTCGTAACTTTTCTCCAATTGTTTTATCATTTCCAAAGCATTAACATCGAATAAATGAAATCTGGGGGAAATGTATGCCATTTGAATATCCTCGAAGAATTCAATTCGTGTAGTGCCATCTAATAATAAAACCGGAGCATCATAATCGTGGCTCAGGGATCTTTTCAGTTCCGAAATGGGATTTTTTCCATTTCTGAAATCAAATACCTGGCCAAGATGAATAATTTCCGAAGCTTTAGGTAGGATACCTAAGTCCCTTTTTATTTCATCAGCAGTGTAATAGGGGTCATAAGAAAGTCCGTCGATCATAAATCTCATTGTTTCATTGACCTCAGAACCTACTTCCTTCAAAAAGACCCCGCGCCATTCTGCTTTTTTGAACAAAGGAAATGAATTTGGAATTATTGAATCCATGAATCTAATTTGACACGATGAAGATATAAAGTATTTAGAAAGCAATTATTAAACATAATACTTTAATTGTGGTTATATTTGCACTTATTTAGATTATATTAAAATAACGATGAACAGAAAGTTAATATATTTAGACAATAACGCCACTACACCTACTGATCCCAGGGTTGTAGAAACGATGTTGCCTTATTTTTATGAAAAACCGGGAAATGCTGCAAGCAGGAACCACCCCTTTGGTTGGGTAGCTGAAGAGGCAGTGGACTATGCAAGAGAGCAGATAGCCGAACTGATTCACGTAGATCCAAAAGAGATCATCTTTACTTCAGGTGCGACAGAGTCAGACAATCTTGGTTTGAAAGGTGTTTTTGAAATGTATCAGTCGAAAGGTAACCATATCATAACAGCCAAAACAGAGCACAAAGCTATCCTTGATAGCTGTAAGAAAATAGAAAAAATGGGTGGTCAGGTGACTTACCTGGATGTAAAAGAAGACGGGCTTGTCGACCTTACTGAACTGGAAGCCGCTATCAGGCCTGAAACTATTCTTGTCAGTCTGATGTGGGCCAACAATGAAACAGGAGTGATCCAGGATATGAAAGCAATCGGTGACATTTGCAAAAAACACGGTATTTTGCTAATGAGTGATGCTACTCAGGCAGTAGGAAAGATAGATGTTAATCCAAAAGATTTAGGTGTTCACCTGATGGCATTTTCTGCGCATAAGATGTATGGACCTAAAGGAGTTGGTGCATTGTATGTTTGCAGAAAAAATCCGCGTGTTAAAGTTACGGCTCAACAAGATGGCGGCGGGCATGAGCGCGGTATGCGTTCTGGTACGTTAAATGTGCCGGCAATTGTTGGCTTCGGCAAAGCAGCTAAAATTGCAAAAGAAGAAATGGTATCTGAAGCTGCAAGGCTTTCTGGTTTAAGGGATGATCTTCAGAAAAGGCTGATGGCCAATCTGGAAGAAGTTTATATTAATGGTAATGAAGAGAACAGAATGCCTCACGTGACCAATCTTTCTTTCAAACATGTGGAAGGAGAAGGACTAATGATGACATTCAATCAGGAAATAGCAGTATCTTCAGGCTCAGCCTGTACATCGGCTTCACTGGAACCATCTTATGTTTTGGTAGCTTTAGGATTGGGAGATGATCTTGCGCATTCATCTATCAGATTCAGTCTGGGTAGATTTACCACACAGGAAGAAATTGATTATACTGTGGAGGCATTAACCAAGGGGGTCAAGCACATGCGTGATCTTAGTCCCATCTGGGAGATGTATCAGGAAGGAATAGACCTCAACAGCGTTGTCTGGAGTGAACATTGATCAAAAGAAAAACTTATTATACCCACAATTTGTTTTAAAAGATTAGACATTATTAAAATAATAATATTATGGCATATTCTGAAAAAGTACTAGAACATTTCACACATCCAAGAAATGTTGGTACGCTGGATAAAGATAAAAAGAATGTAGGTACGGGACTTGTAGGCGCCCCTGAATGCGGAGACGTGATGAGACTTCAGATCGAGGTAGATGAAATAACAGGAGTAATTTCCGATGCTAAATTCAAAACATTTGGTTGTGGATCGGCTATCGCTTCCAGTTCATTAGTGACAGAATGGATAAAGGGTAAGACCATTGATGAGGCTCTCACCATTGACAACATGGACATCGTAGAAGAACTTGCTCTTCCACCTGTTAAGATCCACTGTTCTGTTTTAGCTGAAGACGCCATTAAAAGTGCGATCCTGGATTATAAAAAGAAAAACGGAATCACGACAGGTGTTGCGGTAGAAGAGCTCGTTAAAAACTAATTATTAATTGTTAATTATTATTATTTTTTACCTCTCGCGAAAAATAACAATTAACAATTAACAAATAATAACTAAAAACATGTTATTCGTATCAGACCAGGCAAAAACCCAGATAGATAAGGTAAAATCAAGTCAATCCATGACAGATGATTATTTTATCAGAGTGACTGTCATAAGTGGCGGGTGTTCCGGTCTGTCCTATAAAATGGATTTTGACAATTCTGATCAACCTCAGGATCAGATCTTCGAAGATAATGGTGTCAAGATTGTCACTGACCTCAAAAGCTTTTTGTATTTATTCAATACAACACTGGAGTTCAGCGGTGGGTTAGAAGGAAAAGGTTTTTACTTCCAAAATCCGAATGCAACCAGAGAATGTGCTTGTGGAGAGAGCTTTGCTGTATAATTGTTAATTATCAATTGTTAATTGTTATTCTTGATTGCACCTATCCAAATTTGATTTAAAAATGTGGAATATGCTTTAGCAGTGTAATAGTTAACAGTGTACCTTGAACAGTTTTGTTTCAACCGAATATTTCCTCTTAAAAAATGACGCTAAAATTAACCACTAAAGACTAAAGCGAAGCGACCCAAAGCGAAGCGAGCTAATCAACTAACGCGCTAACAACCCCTTTAGCCACATTGACCCCATCTATTCCCGCAGAAACTATTCCTCCTGCATATCCTGCACCTTCGCCACATGGAAATAAATTAGAGACCTGGGGATGATTTAATTTTTCTCTATCTCTGGGAATTCTTACAGGTGAACTTGTCCTGCTTTCTACTCCTACTATCACAGCATCATTGGTCAGATATCCAGATAATTTTTTACCAATAGTCAAGAAACCCTTAATAAGTCTTTCCGTAATGAAATCAGGCAATAATTCATGCAGCGGTGCAGAATAAATACCCGGTACATAAGAACAATCAGGCAGGGTTTCACTCTCTTTCTTTTCAATAAAATCAATTAACCGTTGTGCAGGAGCTTTTTGGGATCCATCACCATTGTTGAAGATCTTCATTTCTACTGCACTTTGAAATGCCAGTGCGGAGAATGTAGAATTACCAAATTTTTCAGGAATATCATTCAATTCGACAGAAGTTACAAAACCACTATTTGCGAAGGGTGAATCCCTTCTTGAGGGCGACATACCATTGACGACAATTTCTCCTGGCTTCGTTGCAGCCGGGACGATCATGCCACCCGGACACATGCAAAATGAAAATACTCCCCTGCCCTCTTCCTGAGCTACAACACTATATGGAGCTGCAGGCAAACCTTCCGGTCTTTCAGGTGAAGAATATTGTATTTGATCAATCAGAGATTGGGGGTGTTCTACACGAACTCCAAGTGCAAAAGGCTTTGCTTCCATTTTTATATCCTTGGAGTGCAACAAGCTATAGATATCCCGTGCACTATGGCCTGTAGCCAGTATCAGGGCATCACAAGAAATATTGGATCCGTCTTGAAATATACCTTTTGTAATTTTATCATCCTCTATGATAAGATCAACAAGTTTTTTATTGAACAAAACTTCACCTCCCGCTTCCAATATTGCTTCACGCATCGAGGTTATGATCTTAGGTAATTTATTAGTCCCAATATGCGGGCTTGCATCAATTAATATATTAGCCTCAGCACCATGATAACAGAATGAATGCAGGATCTGTCTTACATCGCCTCGTTTGGTCGACCTGGTATATAACTTTCCATCCGAATAAGTGCCGGCTCCTCCTTCTCCAAAACAATAATTACTGTCCTCATTGACTATACTGTCCTGCATGATTGCCTTGAGATCACGCCTTCTGGCCTGAACATCTTTTCCCCTATCCACCACTACAGGCTTAACCCCAAGTTGGATCAATTGAAATGCTGCAAAATAACCGGCAGGACCAGCTCCAACTACAAGTACTTTTTTTTGATTTTTATTTTGATCTAAAGGAATCAGGTTTTCAAAACCATTTTTTACAGGTATCAGATCAGTTGATTGAAACCTCAGGACAAACTGCACCTTCCCTTTTCGTGCGTCAATTGACCTCCTGGTGAGCTTAAGTTTTATGAAGGGTATTTTAAGACCCGGGTATTTTGAATAAATTATTTGTTCATGTATATATTCGTTATCAACCTGATGGGGAGCAACACTTATTTCATAAAAAGCTTCTTCAACAACAGACATATTACAATTAAATTATTGCATTTCGTATTTTGACAAGTTGGTCCAGCAGGCGTTCCAGTTGATCCATTTGTAGCATATTGGCTCCGTCAGAGAGCGCAACAGCGGGATTTGGGTGGGTTTCAATGAATAATCCATCTGCTCCAACAGCGATGGCAGCTTTAGCTATGGTGCCGATCATGCCAGGATTGCCTCCTGTTATACCTGAAGATTGATTAGGTTGTTGCAATGCATGAGTACAATCCATTACTACGGGGCAATTAAAACCTTTCATAACTGGTATGCTTCGGTAATCTACCACGAGGTCCTGATATCCAAATGTGGTACCTCTTTCTATTAGCCAAACTTTGTCATTTCCTGTATTTTTAACCTTGTCAACAGCAAATTGCATACCGTCAGGACTAAGAAACTGACCTTTTTTTATACTTACTGTCTTTTCGGTAAGCCCTGCAGCTTTGAGGAGGTCTGTTTGCCTGCATAGAAAAGCAGGAATTTGCAGAACATCCACGTGTTCAGCAGCCATAGCGGCCTGATATGGCTCATGTATATCTGTCGTAACGGGAAGATGAAAGTGTGCTTTTACCTGGCTTAATACATCAAGTCCAAACTCATCGCCCATTCCTGAAAAACTATCTCCTTTAGATCGGTTTGCTTTTTTAAAAGAAGCCTTGAACACATATGGGATGTCCCTTTCTGAGGTTAAACGCTGAACGGTCTCAGCTACTTCAAAACAAAGATCCTTACTTTCCACGGCACAAGGTCCTGCGATAAGGAAAAATTGCTTATTGAGACCTTTCTGTATTAATTCCAATGTATTCATATCCTGACTTTGAGCCGCAAAATTATAGTAAAAAAATGACATTGTAACCAGCTGTAAGAATAATGATTCAGGATGGTCTGTAATCATGGATCGCAATAGGGAAAACAATAAGATTCAGGTTAGGTCATCTTAATTTAACTATTAAAAAAATAAATGATCGACTTTATCATCGTTTTACGGAAATTTACCATCGTTTATCGAAAAAAACAGGTTTAGTTTAATTAAAAGTTGTTTACTATTGTTTATTCAAAAAATACATAGTAAGATGCTCGGAAGACTGAAAAAAATGCTGGGAATAGATGGATTGAAAATTGAAATAATCACTTCAGAAGGTTATAACTCAGATCACTCCTATATTGATGGAGAATTGATTTTATTATCTAAATACCAACTTGTGGTAGAGTCAATTGAGATAAGGGTTATAGAAAAATATAGCCGCGGTCGTTTCAGGACAAAAAAAACAGATGAATATGATATTGGATCCATCAAAACCGGCTTTTCTTTGAGTATGGCATCGAATAAATTGATCACGATACCTTTCAAAATTCCTGTTGATTATCTTATGTCATCGATGGATAAATTTGGAAGCAAAAATTTTATTTTTAGAGGCCTTGCCAGAGGCGCGAAAATTCTCAAAGGTGTAAATTCTCAATACCGCATTGAGGTGGAGGCAAAGATCCAGGGGTCCGGGATCAATACGTTTGCAAAGACGGATATAAAGGTGGTGTGATCAATGAATAATGAAAAATGAATAATGAATAATGATTAATAAGACACCCCAGCCTTTGGCCACCCCTCTAGTAGAGGGGAAGTTCTAAGTTTATTATATTTAAATTGAGTAATTGGGCTTTGTATGAGGGCTTAGAAAATATTTTTTTAAAAGCATACAGATGGAGCTTAATTCAAGTGGCACGCTTTAATATCTCTGTGGCCTCACATATGTCATAATATTATTTTTGATCAGGCAGTATTCTATCTTGGATAGAGTTTTAATTTATATGTCTCTAAAAAGTTTCAAGCTCCATTTTCTTTGTGATTTTTGTTCAAATCTTTGTGCCCTATGTAGTAAAAAACTTCTTCGCGGTCCCCTACCACGCTGACAATCGCAATCTATCAATTACCATTTATAATTTACCATTAGATAATTCCTTACTTTTGCACCTTCTAAAGAAATAAAATCATGTATAGAACACACACGTGTGGTGAATTGAGAATGGAGCACATAGGTCAGAGTGTGACCCTGAGCGGTTGGGTAAGTATCAGTAGGGATTTTGGCGGATTGACATTCATCGACCTCAGAGACAGATATGGCATCACCCAACTGGTATTCGATACAGATACAAACAAAGAACTAGGACTTCAGGCCCAGCAACTGGGGCGTGAATTTGTAATAAAAGCAAGTGGAATCGTCAGGGAGCGGTCGAGTAAAAATGCAAACCGACCAACAGGAGACATTGAAATAGATGTGAAGGAACTTGAATTATTGAACAGTTCCAAAACACCTCCATTTACTATTGAAGATCAGACTGACGGTGGCGATGACCTTCGTATGAAATACCGTTATCTGGATCTTAGGAGAAATCCTGTACAACAAAATATAATTTTCAGATCAAATCTGGCCATCGAAACAAGGAAATACCTTGCCAATGAAGGATTCATTGAAGTAGAAACACCTTTTTTGATAAAATCGACACCGGAAGGTGCAAGAGATTTTGTGGTGCCGTCAAGGATGAATCCGGGTACATTTTATGCTCTTCCACAATCACCTCAGACTTTTAAGCAGTTGTTGATGGTCAGCGGCCTTGATAAGTACTTCCAGATCGTCAAATGTTTCAGGGATGAAGACCTGAGAGCTGACAGGCAGCCGGAGTTTACTCAGATCGACTGCGAAATGTCATTCATCACTCAGGAAGATATTTTAACCACTTTTGAAGGATTGACAAAACATCTTTTCAAATCTGTGCTCAACATTGAAATGCAGGACTTCCCAAGAATGACTTACGATGAGGCAATGAGCAGATTTGGCTCAGACAAACCGGACATCCGCTTTGGAATGGAATTTTCAGATCTGAAAGAGGCTACTATAGGAAAAGATTTTGCCATTTTCGATCAGGCTGAGGCTGTTCTGGGAATTTGCGCCAAAGGTTGTGAAGCAGATTTTTCCAACAAGGACATGAAAGAACTGACCGAATGGTTACAAAGGCCTCAGATCGGCGCCAAAGTCCTTGTTTATATAAAATATGGAGCTGAAGGGATCAAATCAACTGTCGGTAAATTTTATTCAGATGAAGATTTGCAAAAGATCGGTCAAATATTCGGAGCGGAGCAGGGAGATATGATCCTGATACTCTCAGGCGTATTAGAAAAAACCCAAAAACAACTGAGTGAATTGAGACTGGAAATGGGCCGGAAATTAGGACTCATGGATCCAAAAAATTTCAAGCCACTATGGGTTGTAGATTTTCCATTGTTGGAATGGGATGAAGACAGTCAACGGTTTTACGCAATGCACCATCCATTTACATCACCTAAAAAAGCCGATATCGAGAAAATGAAATCCGGAGACAGGGAGACTTTGAGTGGACTTCGTGCTGATGCCTATGACCTTGTGATCAATGGATCAGAAATCGGTGGTGGTTCCATCAGGATCTTCGATAAAGCTCTACAGTCCAAGAACTTTGACCTGCTTGGTTTTACAAAAGAAGAAGCAGACCAGCAATTTGGATTTCTTATGAATGCCTTTGAATACGGTGCTCCGCCCCACGGAGGCCTTGCTTTTGGTTTTGACAGACTTTGCGCAGTCATGAGTGGTAGCAACGGCATCCGCGATTTTATTGCCTTCCCTAAAAATAATCAGGGTCGTGATGTTATGATCGATGCTCCGGCTGCGATAGATGGTGGACAATTAAAAGAGCTTGGGCTGCAGTTAATGAATAATGAAAAATGAAAAATGAATAATACGCCTCAGAAGTAATAATTATTTAGATGATTTTAAAGAATTTGCAATACCAAATGTGATAAGACCATCTGAAGAATTGAATGTCAAGTT
>JAYUWT010000386.1:0-9107 GCA_043753405.1 Saprospiraceae bacterium
AGTTTTGGCAGGTAGCTAACTCCGGTGTAATAGAATTTGACTGGAATTATAACACTACTGACTCAAGTCCATTCTGGGATCCGGCAGGTTACTGGAATCAGCCTTTCCCTCCGGGAGATGCAACAAGTAATGCTCAGTTTTCACAATTAACTAATAACGCTGGCCCGCTTGTTCAGGCAGGTGTTAACTTTAGTTTGAATGTAACAGCCGGTAATTGGTTTGGATTTTATGTCCGTACCCTGGATTTCTTTGGTGGAGAATCTTTTTTAACTTTATCTAACTTCTCCTTCCAGGCTCCTATTATTGCACCTACTCTTACTCAGACTGCAGGTTTAAATATAGGATATGTAGTAGATTTCTCTGAAGGTGGTGGACTTTATGATATTATCACAGAGGAATTCCCTATTGGAACTACTACCGTTACTTATGAAGGTATAGGCGCTGATGGTACTCCTTTATTCTGTACATTCAACGTAGTGGTAGCAGGTGTTGCTAACCCTATTTCTTCATTAGCTTGTAATGATCTTGTGCACTTATCAGTTGATTCAACTTGTACTGCAACGATCACTGCTGATCAGATCCTTGAAGGTGGACCATATGGTTGCTTCGATGATTTCACAGTTGCATTAGGTACCTCTATGGCCGGTCCGTTTAACCTAGGTAACACAGTAACATGTGTTAACATAGGTCAGACTTTGGCAGTTCAGATCACTGATCCTGTATCCGGCAACAGATGTTGGGGTTGGGTGCTTGTTGAAGACAAGTTACCACCTACTATCGAATGTGATGGTTGCGTTGGTGAAACTAATTTATTATTAGGTAGCCTTGTAACAGGTGACCTTGTTGGTTCTGGTTTTAATGTTGCTTGTCTTGCATTTGACGGATTTTTTCCAACTGCAGGTAATAAATTTTATGACCTGGTTGATTTTACAGTTCCTGTAACTGGTACGTATACTTTCACACAATCAGCTAACGGTACTGATGGTCTTGCTATGATCTATTCTCCTTCATATGTTCCTGGTTCACCTTGTGTAAACTTGGTAGCTGGTGATGATGACGGACCTAACGGTATCGGAAGTGAGCCTCAGATCATTGTTAACCTTACAGCTGGTGTTGACTATCAATTGTTAACTACTACATGGGGTGGTGGTCAGATTCCTTCTTACCAATGGGACATCACTGGTCCTGGTGGAGCTGGTATTATAGCTGAGATCCCTTGCGAGATTGCTTGTAATGCAATAGCTGACTTATTAGCTGCTACTACTATTCAGGATCTTATTGATCTTGGTATAGAAAGTGCTCAGCCTGATGCATCAGATAACTGCGATAGCATTCTTTGTCCTGATATGGTAGTTACATTTGATGTTGGAGTTTTATCTTCACTTGATATGTGTGTAGAAGGAAGATTTATTCCAATTACATTTACAGTAACTGACTTAGGTGGTAATCAAGTGTCATGTGTAGAAAACATCTTTATCGATCTACCAACTCTTGATGAGGTTATTTTCCCTGATCAGGTTACGGTAGCGTGCGGAAGTCCTACAGATCCTGATGCATTTAACTCTCAACAACCTGATCCTACTCCTTTCAATCCTCCATTTAATCCAAATGCTCCGGACGGAAATACTGTAGATGAAGATTGGCCGGCAGTTAACGGAATTGATATTAGAAATGTAGGTGCATATTGTAATTTAATTTCATCTTATGTAGATGAAGAGATCTTACTATGCGGTCCTTTAAGTGGAGCTAAAAAGATCATCAGAAGATGGACTGTAGTTGACTGGTGTACTAGTCAGATCAGAGAATCTGTACAATTAATCAAAGTTGAAGATATTATCGCACCGGTTGTAAATGCTGGTCCTGATTTCTCAGTAAATGCTTCTCCTTGGTCTTGTACTATATTTGGAATCACTTTACCTCCTGCTACAGTATTTGAAGCTTGTTCTCCAAATGCTATTACCTGGAGAGTAATAATAAATGGTGTCGTAGTATTGGTAACAAACGGTGGTGTGGTTAGTAATAACATCGAATTGGGTGTTGGCCAGGTAACTGTTATTTATGAAGCTACAGATGCTTGTGGAAATGTTGGAACTGACACGGTTATTATAACTATTGTTGACAACACTCCTCCAAACGTAATTTGTAAAGAATTCTTACAAGTAACTGTTAATCCTAACGGTTGTATCAACTTGATACCTGCTGACAGATACGATAATGGTTCTTATGATAACTGTTGTTCAGATGATGAACTTGTTTTCAAAGTAAGAAGATTGAGCGAACCTAATGATGCTTATTTCCGTGATACTATCGCTGTTGGTGTTTTCAACAACAGAGTAATGTATAATAATGGTCTTCCATTGTTTGGTACACTTAATAATTCCCGTGAATCTCACAATGACTTAACCGGTATAGTTACTGGTCCTTATGGTGAGAAATTCTGTGGAAGAATTGATGTGATCATGAGAGTTTACTGCGCTGGTTCACCGCAATTGTTCAGCGATTGTTTGGTTCAGACTTTTGTTGATGACAAGACCCGTCCTGTTATCACTGCACCTGCTAACGTAATAGTTCACTGCGAAGACGATCCATTCTCAAACAACCCTCCACATCTTAGCTACGACCAATATTTTGGTAATGCTACATTTACTGACCCTTGTGGTTTTGTAACATTTGATTCTACCATTACTGGTACATTGAATGATTGTGGTGAAGGTACATTAGTGAAAACATGGAGAGCTACAGACAAATGTGGTAATCAAGATGTTAGATCACAGACTGTAACTGTAATTCATATCTCTGACTTTGAAGTAATCTTCCCTGCAGATACCATGATACTTGCATGTGTTGATACACAAGACTTTACTCCGGTACCTCATGACCCTATCTGGTGGCCAAGATTCGATCGTAATGATTGCGAACAACTTGCTACTACATGGTGGGATGAGCGTTTCTACGGAGAAAATGATGCTTGTTTCAAAATCGTACGTCACTGGAAGGTTATCAACTGGTGTGTATATGATGTAGATCTAGGTAATACATTTGATGATTATACTTACCCAAGCTGGAAATTGCCAATAACTTGTAAATGGAGACCTTCTTCAATTAACCAGTTCACAGCAAATGACTGCAACTTGTGGAGAGATATTAATATCTATAGAAGACTTGTGGACGGAGACTTACGTAGAGTTGCTCCATTCTTTGACTTCAACTATCAAGGTGACGGTGTAATAGAATACATCCAGGTGATCAAAGTTAAGGATAATGAAGACCCTATTATACAGGTTAACAATCCTAAACCTTGCCCTCAGTTTGGTGTTCCTGAAGAACCGGATACTTACTCTAATATTCCTAATAACACACCTACTACCCCTTGGGTATATAATGTGATCGGTATATTGTACAATGGAGTTTGTTCTGCACCTTCCGGTACATTGAAAGCAAGTGCTATTGATTGTTCAAACAAATTGAACTACCACTATGAGGTAGATGCTTTTGCAAGCACAACCAATCTTTCACTTAAGAGCATTGATTTCAGTGGCTTGACTCCTGTTATCACGGATATCATCCCTATGGGATTACACAGAGTTTATTGGACAGTTAATGATGGTTGTGGTAATACTTCTACAGGTAACTACTGGGTTAGATTGCGTGATTGCAAAAAACCAAGCCCTGTATGTTTCAATGGTTTAGCTACAGTTGTGATGCCTACAAGCGGATCAATATCTCTACCGGCTACATACTTTAACCACAATTCATTCGATAACTGTACTCCTGCAGATGGTTTGATCTACAGCTACTCAGCTGATGTCAACGAAACTGTAAGAACTTGGACTTGTGAAGATCTTATAGCTAATGGTTCACCAATATTTGAAATTACATTGTATGTAACTGACGGTGATGGTAACCAGGACTTCTGTAATACATTTATCAGAATCGATGATAATGATAATGTATGCGGTGATACAGGTACTTTAACTATAGCCGGAGATGTGCAAACATTTGCTCCTGCTGAAGGTATCAAAGATGTCGTGATCACTTTTGCTAATGCAGTACAAGATATTACTGATGATGCAACTGGTCAGTTCAGATTTAATGCTAATGTAACTACTGAACAGAAATTGGAAGGTAAACATGATAAAGATTACTTGAATGGTGTGAACGTAGGTGACATCATCAAGATCCAAAATCATATCCTTGGTAAAGTATTACTTGATCAACCATACAAAATGATGGCTGCCGATGTTAAAATCGATGGTAACGTCTCTGTAAGTGATATCGTAGAGATCAGAAAACTGATCTTGGGTAAAACTGACAAATTTGCGTCTGGTAAATCCTGGAGAACTTATGATGCTGAATATTCATTAACTATGAATAACTGGTCTGCAGCTCCTGATTTCGTAATGGTTACACCACAAATTGGTATTACCACGTTTACACACTTGAAAGGTGTTAAAATGGGTGACGTTGACTTAAATGCTAAAGCTAACTTCGGTTCAGGTGCTATCGAGCAAAGAACTGTTGGAACGCTTAACTTTAGAGCTGACGACGTTCAAATGACAGCTGGTCAAACTATTGAAATCCCAGTGAAAGCTAAAGATTTCAAAAACATAGCCGGTTACCAATTCACGTTTGCATTCGATAAAACTGCAATGGACTTTGTTGATATGAAATCTGGTGCTTTAGCGATCTCTACTGAGAACTTCTCAGCGGATAAAGCAAGCGAAGGTATCGTAACTACAGTGTTCAATGCTAACGAAGCTACAACAGTAGCAGACGACGTAGTATTGTTTACACTTGTATTCAATGCTAAATCTGAAAAAGCACTTAGCTCAGTATTGACAGCTAACTCTAGCTTAACTCCAGCAATGGGTGTTAATGGATCAGATGAGAATTTGGATATCGCACTTGAGTTTAATACAAACAATGGTGTGGTTGCTTCAGGTGATTTCGACTTGAAACAAAACAATCCGAATCCATTCTCTACCGTTACAGCTATCGAGTTTAACTTGCCAGAGGCTTCCAGAGCGACATTGACTATCTATGATGTAACAGGTAAAATTGTTTACACTAGACAAATCGATGCAGCTAAAGGTCTTAACAAAGAGCTTATAAGCAGAACACAGATTGGATCTACAGGAGTTATGTTCTATCAATTGGTAGCTGGAGATTATTCAGCAACTAAGAAGATGGTCATCCTGGACTAATCCGGTTGTAAATACTTTAGACCGAGTTTAAATTTTATTTAAAATCGGTTTTTGGGACGACTCCCGCCTCTTTGGGGCGGGAGTTTTTTTATGTCCTGATTTTACTTTTTCTCAAATACGGCTTGCTTAATATTATCACGTTTATATGTTTCTATTATTCCAAAATTTCATCATAATTTTTTCCTTTTTGGACTGTCTTCTTGGTATTAACATATGTTTGAAAAATATATAGGAGTAAAAGATTTGTTAATTGCATTATTAAAAATATATTTGTAGTGGAAATTACTTAATAGGTTCTCCTTAAGGTAGATCAAGTTTTACCGGCCTTTAGTGATTTTCGTTCTCCCAAGAACTGTAGCCTTCCCTGTTGATAGCTTTGCTATGAACATTTTTGTATTTAATTAAACAAATTATAAAATATGATCATGAACAGTTCTACAATTAATTCCATGCTCCATCGTTCACAGCGATTATTAATTTTCTCATTAATATTAATATCAGGAGTATTATTTTCTTCAGATTTAAAAGCTAACAAAGGATTGGGTATATTATCCGGTTCTTCATTGGGTATCACAAACCAATGTTCCAATGAGCCACAGGATATGAGCCAGTGGTGTATCTGTCCACCATCCTGGATCAATGTGACTTGCAGTCAATTAGACCCGGGTCTTAACTACGGCAATCCGACCATCCAATATGGTTGTAATTGTGGTTCAATTATCTACGGACCATATATTACAGACAATAGAGTAGGATGCGGTGCAGGAACGATCATCAAAGTCTGGAACATCTGGACCATGTATGGTGAATTTACTTGCGTACAAACGATCAATGTAACAGGTGGATATTACGGATATCCTAATATTTACTGGCCACCGGATTATAATATAACGGGATGTCAATATGGAACTAATCCTAATGACCTGCCTCCACCATACAACAAGCCAACATGGTGGGCACCTGATTGCTCACAGTTGATGTATACTTACTATGATGAAGTATTCTATCCTCACAATATTCCGGGTGTTTGTAAGAAGATTCTAAGACACTGGAAAGTGATCGACTGGTGTATCTACAATGTTGACAACCCTTGGTCACAAGGTCAATGGACTTGCACCCAATTAATAAAAATACACGATGGATATCCTCCTACTATTATTTGCCCCGGCAATGTAATAGTGGATGCCGGTCCTTATTGCACCGGATCCTATGTACATATCCCGCCTGCTACATCTCATGATCCATGCGGAAGTGTCTGGATCACAAATAATTCATCTTGCGACATATATGGTGGTGCAGATGCAAGTGGATATTATCCTCCGGGAGTAACTTATGTCACATTTTGGGCCACAGATGCCTGTGGTAATTCAACCAGCTGCACGATTACAGTAACTGTTAAAGACAAAAAGAAACCAAGTCCTGTTGTTTATTATGGATTAAGTACAAGCCTGATGTGTATGAATCCTCAGCCAATGATTGAGATCCAGGCTAAATGGTTTGATGCAGGTTCATTTGATAACTGTACGCCTAAGCATAAATTGAAATTTAGCGTTTATCCTAAAGTATTTACTTGTGCAGACAGAGGTTATAATGATGTAACTATAACTGTAACAGATGAATCCGGAAACTTTGAAACGGTCAATTCTTATATCATCATAGATGATAATCAAGGATGTTGTGGCCTGGATACAACCAACCCTCCCGACATCAATTGCCCGGATGATATTACAGTAAATTCCTTAACAAATGATTGTAGTGGAGCTTTGGTGACTCTTGGTCCTGCCACAGCTACAAGTGAATGCAATGGTGCTGTAACTATTAAAAACAATTCTCCATACGCTACATCTCACGGACCGAATGCGAGTGGAGTGTATCCGATAGGTACCACTGTAGTTACTTTCACTGCTACAGATTTCTGCGGTAAGAAAAGTACATGTAAAACTACAATTAGAGTTAAAGACGGTAAAAAACCTTCCCCTGTAGTGTTTTATGGCCTTGCTATCTCTCTTATGGAAGATACCATCAATGGAGGTGGTATGATCAACCTTGTTCCGGAATGGTTTGATGCAGGTTCTTTTGACAACTGTACTGACAATCATGATCTGATATTTTCTGTCCAACCTAGCTTCTTTAATTGCGATAGTTTAGGAGAAAGAAATGTAAGGATCACTGTAACGGACGAATCCGGCAATACCGAATATGTCAATACTTATATTGTAGTTCAGGATCCTAATGATTTCTGTGTAACCAATTTTACTGCGAATGTTGCAGGGTTAATAAAAACAGAGGATGGTGAAAAGGTTTCAGCTGTACATATGATGGCAATGAACCCGGATACGATGTATGAAAAAAGGGTAGATGGAGATTATGTGTTACTTGACCTGAAAGGAGGAGTTAAATATGATATAATACCTGAAAAAACGGATGACATCAGAAATGGAGTTTCAACCAAAGACCTTATAATTCTTAAGAATCATATCTTAGGAAAGTCATTGATCCAAAGTCCTTACAAATTAATAGCTGCTGATGTAAACAGCGATAAGATCATCAATACACTGGATCTGATATTACTAAGGAAATTAGTTTTGGCCACTATTGATAGTTTGCCTGGTAACTATAGCTGGAAATTTGTCAATGGAGATTATATCTTCGATCCTTTCAAACCAGCTCTTACTCAGGATTATCCTACTAAAGTACAAATCAATAAGCTGAAAGAAAATCAAGATGATGTTTCCTTCATCGGTACAAAAATGGGAGACCTCAACAATTCTGTTCTGGCAAGTGCTACTTCTGACAATGGAGATATCGCTGTGAGGGATAATGGAAATATTAAGTTGTTTGCCCTTGCTTCCGAAACTGCAGATAGAAAAATTAAAATTGACTTCACTCCTGAAACTGCAGTAAATGTAGATGGAATGCAAATGGAGATCAATTTTGATCCTGCTATCATGAAATACATCGGTATCGATCCCGGTATTTTGACAGGCATTTCCTCTAATGCCAGCATTAATACTTCCCAGTTATCAAATGGTGTTATCAAAGTAAGTTGGGTGACGAATGATGGTGTTTCTGTGGATCCTAGCCAGGTGATGTTCTCTATGATGTTTGAGAGATTGACGGATGTAGGCAGTGTTAAGTTAAAGGTTAATCCTTATGTACTTAATCCGGAATTGTATGATGTAAATGATAATACTTACAATATAGAACTGATCAATGAAAAAGTTGAATCTATAGACGGTTTCGCTTTATTCCAAAACCGACCTAATCCTTTACAGACTTATACAAGTATAGGATTTAATCTTCCTGAAACTTCCGATATTGAATTGAGTATATATGACCTTACAGGTAATATAATTAAAACAATAAAAGGAAATTATGCAAAAGGAACGAACAAAGTGGACATAGAGTGGAACAATGCTAAAGGAATCTATTATTATGTACTTAAAGCCGGTAACAATATCGCTACTAAGAAAATGATAGTTTTAGAGTAAATTAGTCTATCTGACTTACATAATATTAAAGAGGCCGTCAATTTGACGGCCTCTTTTTTTATACTAAATACTAATCAGTTATCCAATTTATACCATGTTGGTTATACCATTGAAATAAATTGTGGCAGTGTGGCCGGATTAAATAGTCAAGGAACAAGATCAGAAATATCAACACTTTATATCCATATTCTTAGAATGGTGTAAATGATTTAATACAATTTAATATACGTTCGTTATGGGATAAATTTGGAAATTAAGGACATCATGCAATGAATTGAGTTTAAACTACTCGTGTAATGTGGGTGATTTGGATAACAGTTAATTCAATAGTACTTATGCGGCAGATCACAATATTTCTGGTTGGAATGATTTAAAAAGAGTCCACTCAGATCAAATATTAATATTTTGGAGA
>JAYUWT010000387.1:0-9103 GCA_043753405.1 Saprospiraceae bacterium
CCCTGATCTGCAGTAGTCCCCAACAATCGGACCACAGCACCGTTGCGTGCTCCTGTAAAACTTATAAAGCCCTCACCCGCGGGAATCCCGGGGCCTGCGTCTAAAGCAAAACTTGTGCCTCCATTGGTAGAAACCAACATTCCGGTATTGGTACCTATAAATATGTTATTGCCATCCCAAAAAACTCCGGATATCAAAAGGCCTCCGGGATTGATATACTTTGATTGAAAACTGGTACCACCATTGGTGGATATAAATAGTTCAGTATAGGAGGTCACAAGAAGTCTTGTGGTAGAAGTAGGATCAGCATTGATGGACCAAACATCACCGGATGTGGGATCAGCAGGTAAATTCTGCCAGGAACTACCACCATCAATACTTTTGACCGGAAAACGTAAGTCATTGTTGAAATCAAGATTAACGGTATATAAAATAGAGGGATCATTAGTAAATTCTACTTTATGCTGACCACCTGTTGAGATGAGTTGTTTAAAATGAACATTATCCCATGTATTACCTGCATTTGTAGTTCGAAAGACTTCAGACATATCACATTGCATATACATTACAGTAGCATTTGATGGGCTGATAGTAGGGGAGAAAAGAGAACCTCCGCCACCAATTCCTGATCCGGTCCATGAAGTAGGTTGACCAGTTAAAGAAAATGAATTTGCTAATAATAATAAAATAATAATCTTGTTCATCCCGGCATATTTAATAGATAAAATAATAATTGCGGGAATCAAATTACCGCAATAAAATACAACTTATTGGATAGGAGATGCTTCGTGTATAAGATTAAGTGTGGGAGGGCGTTACAATTTCAATCAGTAAAATTGCTTCTAAATTAATACTAATAAGGCAAATATACATGTAAAATTTATCTTTTGAGAATTGAAAGTTTATTAAGTTTAAAAAATTAACTTTTATAATGATTAATTAGTGAATTTAGCGTTTCTCAATCTGTACAATAATAATATTTTAATTGTTCTTCACTTTAGTGTATTGCTCTGATAAAATGTACTTTTTGTCTAATTTATTTATTCAAATTTATGGAGTTAATTTATTGTGTTAATTTTTCATTTACATTTACAAAAATAAATTCAAGGGATGGACTATATTTTAGAGATCAATAACCTTACTAAGAAATTTGGGAAGTTGACTGCCGTGGATAATATCTCTTTTCATGTAGAAAGAGGCAATGTTTATGGTTTGCTGGGACCTAATGGTAGTGGTAAATCCACTACACTTGGCATGTTGTTGACGACGATCAATCCCACAACCGGTACCTGGAAATGGTTTGGGGCGGCGACTGATCACCATACATTGAAGAGAATTGGTGCGATCATAGAAAGACCAAACTTTTATCCTTACCTGAATGCAGGTCAAAATCTACAAATTACTGCAGCAATAAAAGGAGTACAATTAAAAAAAATTGACGAAAAATTAGACCTGGTAGGCCTCCTCGAGCGAAAAAAGGATAAATTTTTAACCTATTCCCTGGGTATGAAACAAAGACTGGCGATAGCCAGCGCCATGCTCAATGATCCTGAGGTTCTAATACTGGATGAACCAACCAACGGGCTTGATCCAATGGGTATCATCCAGATAAGGGAGATAATACAATCCATAGCAAATAATGGCACGACCATCATTCTCGCAAGCCACTTGCTCGATGAAGTGGAGAAAGTTTGTTCTCATGTCATAGTTTTAAAAAATGGCAGGTCTTTATATTCCGGATTGGTAGATGGAATGACCAATAATCTTGGATATTTTGAACTGAGGGCTCAGGATATGAAAGCATTGGAAAAGGCCTTGAACGATTCAGGCAAGTTTATTAAGATCCTGCACGTCAATAATCTAATCAGGGCTTCAATAGACAAAGATATTTCAGCTGCGGAGCTCAATGCATTGCTCTTCAGTCAGAATATATCACTTTCTCATTTGATCAAAAAAAGGGATTCGTTGGAAGAACAATTCCTGGAACTCGTTAAATAATTTTTGAACTTCTAGCTTGTACAAATTAAATCTATTAATATGAACCGTCTGATCAAATTGGAATGGCTTAAAATATACAATTATAAAGTTGCCCGTGTTTTCATTTTATTGTATTGTTTGTTTCTTTTTGGCTTAATAATGCTGGGCACCCAGAAATTTAATTTAGGGGGAAAAGAGGTAAATCTCATTAATGAAGGAATCTTCAATTTTCCTCAATTGTGGAATTTTACAACCTATTTCACCGCTTTGATCAAGGTATTTCTAGCATTTATAATAATAACAACTGTCGTAAATGAGTTCCAAAACAGGACGTTCAAACAAAATATTATAGATGGCCTTAGTCGTAAAGAATTTTTGTTATCCAAGGTTTACACTATTATTATCTTGAGTGTGGTCTCAACTATCCTGGTATTTATTTTCAGTTATATATTCGGACTCCGATACAATACTATGGAAGATCCTGCATATACATTTGCTGAAATAGGATTCATCTTTGGATATTTGATCAAACTCATTGCATTTATGATGCTGGCATTATTTTTATCAATCCTGATCCGTAAATCAGCTTTTACTTTTATTCTTTTATTCCTATGGTGGTTTGCCGAAAAAATAATTGTAGCAATAGATAAATGGTTTTCCGGGAATGTGTATGGGCAAAAAGGACAGGTCATGGCCGACAAATTCATGTTCAGTGATTATCTTCCCCTGAATAGTATGTCCAATATCATACCGGTTCCGGTAGGAAGGTTGTCAACTATAAAAGCAATACTAGGAGAAGGTGGCAATATAGTTGCCAATGTTCCATGGAATCACATAGGTATGTGTATTATTTATGCTTTTGTCTTTGGTTTTTTATCATACAAGGTCCTTCTAAAACGAGACTGGTAAAGAAGAAGTCAGAAGTCAGAGGGCAGAAGTCAGAGGACAGGTTAAATCAATTGCCGTTGGCTTTAGCCAACGGATTTAATGAGATTAAAGAAAGGCTTTAGCCAAAGGATAAAATGAAAGTTTCTAGAATTATTATGGAATATTGGAGTTCTCTTTTTTAAGCTTTGTTTTTCATTTTTTTCCAGGCATTGATCAAACCATTGGTGGAAGAATCAAATTTATCGATCGGGTTTTTATCGTGCAATTCAGGTAAGATATTTTGGGCCAATTGTTTTCCATATTCTACTCCCCATTGATCAAAACTATAAATATTAAGGATCACACCCTGGACAAATATTTTGTGTTCATACAAAGCTATAAGCTGGCCCAGGGTATAAGGTGTGATTTTATTAATCAATATCGAATTACTCGGCCGGTTTCCGCTAAAGACCCTGAAACTGGCAATATCTTTAATTTTTTCATCCTTATCCCCCGATTTTTTCATTTCGGCTTTGACCTGATCCAGGGATTTGCCAAATGCAAGGGCTTGTGTCTGCGCAAAAAAGTTACTCAATAATATGTTGTGATGTTCGGGTAAAGGATTATGTGAAATAGCTGGGGCGATGAAATCGCAGGGAATAAGTTTTGTCCCCTGATGAATTAATTGATAAAAGGCATGCTGCCCGTTGGTTCCCGGTTCACCCCATAGGACAGGTCCCGTTTCATAAGTGACATTATTGCCGGAACGGTCCACCGACTTGCCGTTACTTTCCATGTTACCTTGTTGAAAGTAGGCAGCAAAACGATGCAGATATTGATCATATGGAAGGATCGCCTCTGTATTTGCTCCCAAAAAATTACAGTTCCAAATTCCTATGAGTGCCATTAGAACAGGAATATTTTTATCGAATGCAGTTTCTCTGAAATGTATGTCAACTGAGTTGCCTCCCTTCAATATTTGTTCAAAGTTTTCATAGCCGATTGTCAATGCAATGGAAAGACCTATCGAACTCCAGAGGCTGTATCTTCCGCCAACCCAGTCCCAGAACACAAACATGTTTTCAGGATCAATTCCAAATTCTTTCACTGCTTTCTCATTGGTGGAGAGAGCTGCAAAATGTAAGGCGACGTGTTTTTTGTCTTTAGCTGATTTTAAGAACCATTCCCGGGCAGACTCCGCATTGGTCATAGTTTCCTGTGTGGTGAATGTTTTTGAAGCAATCAGAAATAAAGTAGTTTCCGGATCTATTTTTTTAAAAACCTCAGCTATATGTGTTCCATCTATATTAGATACAAAATGTGCTTGTATGCCTTCTGCCCAATAAGGTCTTAGGGCTTCAGTA
The DNA here is from genome assembly GCA_043753405.1 of Saprospiraceae bacterium. Classification (GTDB taxonomy): domain Bacteria; phylum Bacteroidota; class Bacteroidia; order Chitinophagales; family Saprospiraceae; genus Parvibacillus. Next base: position 4,209 of record JAYUWT010000387.1, read on the forward strand.
ACCATGACCGGTCCCAGATCACTTCCACCTATACCGATATTTACAATGTGTTGTATTGGCTTTCCAGTGTAGCCTTTGTGTTTTTGAGTATGGACATTTTCACAAAAGGTCTTCATTTTATCAAGAACGCTCCTGATTTCCGGTATGATATTTTTACCATCTACATTAACCGGGTTTGAAGATTGGCTTCTTAATGCAGTGTGCAGGACACTCCTATTCTCAGTTGCGTTGATCTTTTCACCTGAAAACATTGCCTCTATTGCTTCCTTCAATTTTACTTCTGAGGTCAACTGCTGTAGTTCTTCCAATATCTGATCATCAACTTTATTTTTAGAAAAATCGATTAAAATATCTTCTAATCTAAATGACATTTTATTGAACCTATTTTTATCATCCTTAAACAAATCGGATAAATGTGTATTTTTTAATCTATCAACTGAATTATTAAGTGCGTTCCAAGCCAGGGTAGTGGTTGGATTGATTGAATCTAAAGGCATAGAGTAGTTATTTAATTGATGTGATAATAATAAAATCTATTACGGTGGAAAAGATTGGACAAACAGAATAACATAAAATATTTTAATTCAGTTTTGATAAGTGTGTAAAATATCTTATTACGAATATATGTAAATTATTGATGATAAATTATAAATGGCAGAATCCAGAAGTCAGAAGCTGTAGTGAATCGCAAGAGAAGACCGAATGAACTTATATTTGAGGTCTTTGTGAAACTTTGTTTTTCTTTGTGAAACTTTGTGACACAGCTTATCTATTTTTGCCAAAAAATATTGAACAATGCTTATTTATAACCCGAAAGATTGGTTTACGTTTATACTCAAAGTCCATAGATCGGATACGCTCAGGCAATTGAGCCCAATGATACTGGTGATCACGATCTATTCTCTGGGTGTTGCATATTGGGAGAAGGAATATCTTGACATCTCAGATCATCCATGGATCAAAAATATTCCGATAATGCATAGTTTATTGGGATTTGCTATTTCGATATTACTGGTATTCAGAACCAATACAGCTTATGACAGATGGTGGGAAGGGCGTAAACTTTGGGGCCAGTTGGTCAATGTGAGTCGTAATCTGGCAATGAAAATTGCCGCAAATGATAAATTAAGTATCATAGATAAACAATTCTTTCAAAAGATCATACCACTTTATGCGCTTACCCTCAGGACCTATCTGATATCCAAAGGGCTGCAATTTGTACTTGATGAAAAAGAGCATCCGGAATTTGCCCATTTTACAAACAGTGATCATGAACCCAACATGGTAGCATTGAGAATGCATGATAAATTGTATGAAATGAGACACACCGGTAAAATTGATGAATGGCAGTTTAAAATTATGATGATGGATGTTTCACAGTTCACAGATATTTGCGGAGGCTGTGAGCGTATTAAAAACACACCCATACCTTATTCTTATAGCGCTTTCATAAAAAAATTTATATTTATATACATTATGACCCTTCCCATCGGTTATGTTTTTTCACTGGGATATTATGTAGCTCCGATCGTAGCAATGGTTTTTTACGTGTTGGCAAGTATGGAATTAATTGCAGAAGAAATAGAAGATCCATTTGGAGATGACAGTAATGATTTGCCCATAACCAAAATAAGTAAGAATATAGAAAGTCATATTAATCAGATATTTACTACAAAAAAAATCAGTAATGAATGATCTGGTAATAATAAAAGTGATAGACAGGCTTGGGGAGATTCATGAATTTGAAGCCCCAGGAGATATCGGGATTTCTTTAATGGAATTGTGCAAGGCCAATGATCTCCCGATCCTTGCTACATGCGGCGGTATGGCTTTGTGTGCTACATGTCATGTATACATAGAAAGTAACAATGACCTGGGCACAATGGGGAGTGATGAGGAATTGATGCTTGATCAGGTCCCTAACTTTAAAAATAATTCACGTTTATCTTGCCAGATTCCTGTGAATGAATCCTGTGCCGGATTAATCGCAAGGATCGCTGAAGATTAAAAAAGCCGGTACCTGAGGCACCGGCAATTATTGTATTCAGCTCGCTCGAGTTTCCAACCTCAAGTTGCGCTGGCGCGAGTTTTCAACTCGTGCCGTTACACATTTACCTTAATAATGTCACATCTCCCTTAATTACTTGTCTAGTCCCATCAAATAATTCGATCTCGGCCCAATATACATAAACAGCAGGATTACATTTCGTTCCTTTCAGATAACCGTCCCACCCAACAGAAGGATTATTCGGTTCAAAGTTAAGTGCTTCATACATTTTTTCTCCCCATCTGTCATAGATCTGAAATGAATTGATAGACTTGATCTCGCGGTTATTGGTCGAAATTATCACCCTGTCATTATTGCCATCTCCATTCGGACTGAAAATATTTGGAATAAATATATTCACTCCTTTTCTTACAATCACTTTCTTGGAATCAATATCGCTGCAACCATTTAGATTTTTCACTTCAACAGTGTATTCAGTAGTTTGATTAGGGAAAACAGTAATTTGGAAACATCCTGCACAATTAATAAAATCAAAATCGGAACTGTAAGTAATTGTACTCACCAGGCTATCAGGAATTGAGATCTCCGGATCGATGATCAACGTATCCCCGAGATTGATAAGGGTATCATTGCCTACTTCAACGGTGACCAAAAGAGGTTCGATCAGAATTATATCGTCAAGTGTAAGATTGCAACCGTTTGCATCTTTGATCTTGATGATATTATTACTACCTGACAGATTATTCCATGAATTGATGGAGGAATAAGGTCCGTCATTGAATGAATAAAGAATAGGTGGGGCACCGCCTGTGATCTTGGTTATTCTGATGTAGCCATCCTTATATCCAAAACATGTCGGACCATTCCGCTCTATTTCTATACCCTGAGGCCTGTCCGGATCCGATGTGATAATTACTGTGTCCCGGGCAATGCATCCTGTCTTGGTTTCAGTCACTAATAAGTAATAAGTTCCATCAATAGTAACATTGAGCGTTGGGGTGGTAGGGTCGGCGATCGGCTTATTATCTTTTTCTGTCCATAAATAAACAAAATTAATTCCGGTACTTGAGTTGCCACCTATTGTAACGGTTGATTTCTCACACGTCAATTCCTGGGACACTCCTGCATCGGCTACCGGATTTTCATATATTTTAACATTAATCTCTGTGGAACTTGCAGGGCAGGTACCTCCATTGTTGAATTTATACTGAAATATATAATCCCCCGGTGCCAGGTTCCTGATCTTTAAAGTCGAACCTGTAAATTCACTACCTGCAGTATTTGGTCCTGTTTCCGTCCATATACCTCCACTATCTTCACCGGTGATCTCATCGAAGAAATCAATTATCAAAACTGTTTTTTCACAGAAGCTAAGGGGAGGAGTGCCTGTTCCCGCTGATTTATAACCGTCCAGCTTAAAATCTACAAAGCCTGTATCAGGACATCCCGAGCCAATATTATCATAGGTGAACCGCAACCTGTAAGTTCCCGGATCTTTTGATAAAATGTTGATACTATTACCTGTGATTACAGCCGGATTAGTACCTGCAGGTTTGGTTTTAAAAGTCCAGATACCGGATGCACCCGCAGGAACATTCAAAGTAATATTATTTGTATTATTACAAATAGCTGCTATCGGATCCAATGCAGGAAGATCAGGACATGCGCAATTATCTACCACAGTAATGACAATGGTCTGAGGTGTGTTGAGACAAGGGAGTTGCGCTCCTGTTGGTGTAAAGGTAAAGGCATAAACACCTGTAGGCACGCCATTAAAATTCCAGATATTACCGTTTTGAACAGCTCCTGAACCATCCGTATCAGCCCAGGTTCCGGAAATTACCGGCCCTGACCAAATTTCAATACCTGTGAAATCCAGTTTGTCTGCATCATCTGATTTAGGATCAATATTGCAAACAACAGCATCAGGTTGCAATGCATAAGCTAATTCAGGAATTATATTTATATCTATTGTTATTAAACTATCACAGTCATCCGGAGGGCTGATATTTATCTCAAACTGAAGTAGATATTTGCCTGTGGCTTTCCCATTAGGATCAAAGGAATTTCCGGCAAGTGGAATATTCACAGGTCCGGATGGATCTTCAATGATGATCCATTGACCGGCTTCTGCACTTGTGATCAAAGTGCCAAGATCAATAATAGTATTATCGTTGCTGCAGATGTCTGTAACCGGAATATTAACTGTCAACTCAGGGCAATTACAATTGTCCGTAACAACCACATCTACAGTAGTGGAAACATTCATGCATGGAGCTATCGCATTGGACGATGTAAATGTAAAGGTATATGTCCCAACCGTAACTCCTGTGAAATCCCACGTGGTTCCGGAAATGTTTGTTCCAACTCCATCGTCATTTGACCATGAACCGATGACTGATTGTCCTACAAAAAAGTCACTGAGATCAACCAGGGTTTTCGGTGAAGGTGGATTGGGCGCATTATTACAAACTTTGATCTCTGGTTTTAAAGTGTAAGAAACAGCCTGATTGACATCAATAGTAATTTCTGTATAAGTGGGACAAATAATATTTGATGGTAGTGGGTTCAAAGTATAACGGAAAGTATAGGTACCGGGATCTTTGCCATTGGCATCAAAATCCGAACCGGACAATGTTCCCGGATCACTCCCCACAGGTACTGATGTGATAGTCCAGTCCCCGCTTGCAGCATTGATCATTAAAGAATTAAGATCGAAGAGGGCATTATTATTACACAAAGTTGGTCCCGGATTAAACTGGATCTTAGGGCAATCACAATTATCATCTACAGTGATCGAAACAGTAGCCACATAGTCTGTACAGGGCAGGGCAGCAGTTAGTGTATATGTAAATGTAGCAATCGTTCCATTCGGAACACCGGTAAA
>JAYUWT010000388.1:0-3471 GCA_043753405.1 Saprospiraceae bacterium
CAGAGCGGGCCGTACCAGATTCAGAAGTTATAAAACCCGAGCCTATAAACCCGGTCACAGGATCCGGTATTTACATGAAAGGACCGGAGGAGGTAAAGCCGGTACCGGATGATTTATGGCATATGGCAGAGGAACTTAAAGGTCAGGAAAATTGGAAAGAATATTACCGTGTTTTAAATATTATTTTAGGAAAATATTTAGCAGAAAAATTGGATATTCCATTTTCCCAATTTTCCATCCGGGCAGTAACAAACAAAATGAAAAATGTTGGGGTGGAAGATGAACTCATAGAACTTACCAAACAAACCATGCAGAACCTGGAAAGTGCGGTTTATGCACCATATATTGACTCAGGAATAGCAAATGAAATACTTGACAGGGTTAGAGAAGTAATGGAAGAGTTGTCAGTTAAATTAAGCAGTTAGTTCAAAAGATAAAATATAATCACTGTGCTTAATTTTAATTTTAATCCTTTTCCAACATTAACTTCTGAGAGACTTATTTATAGAAAAATAAGGATTGAAGATGCTAATGATTTTTACAATATGCGATCACATCCAAAAGTAATCCTTTATCTGGATCGTGAACCTGAGAATTCAATTAAAGAGGTTTTCCCCATTATAGAAAGTATTGAAAGCGCAGTCAAGAACAATTCAGGAATAATGTGGGTCATTTGTTTGAAAGGTTCAAATAAATTGATAGGTACGATAGGCTATTGGAAGACAGAACCGACTAATCACAGAGCAGAAATAGGTTATTTATTAATGCCTGAATATTGGGGACAAGGAATAATGGATGAAGCTTTGAAACGAATTATTCAATATGGATGGGACACCATGTTATTACATAGTATTGAAGCCAGGATCAATCCGGACAATGCTGCATCCAAAAAACTATTGTTAAAAAATAGTTTTGAGAAAGAAGCTTTTTTTAAGGAAAGTTATTTTTTCAATGGCCAGTTTTTAGACACTGAAGTATTGTCCCTGATCAACAATTAGCGAATCTAATTGAAGTTTTTATTATCCTGATTTAATAACAAAAATTTAACTTGTTATAAGGGATCAGAATTGAAGGAAGTTTTGGAATTAATCAGGTTAATTCCTGTCTAAATATTCAAAAAGTGCATGAGGGATTCATAACGTTCAGTCAGAGTGTCGATATATTCAATATTGGTAAAAGTAGCTAAAACAGTATAATTGTAACGTTCAAAAGATGCTTTCAGGAATTGGACGTCCAAAAGATTAATCTTGATCGTCACCAGCATCCTGTTTGTATCATTATGCTGATGTGAGATAAAACTGCTCAAGATCATTCCTTTTTCAGATTCGACGATCCGACTGATCTCAGTAAGCGAATAATCAACTTTATTGATCTCAAGAACCAGAATTGCTCCTGCTTCATTGAAGGAAAATTCAGATGCAAAACTTTTAACCATATGTTCCAAAGTGATGACACCGAGGTATTTCAATTCCTTGTCTACTACGGGGATACAGGTTAGATTGGTTTGTGCAACCAACTCCAATACTTCGAACACATGATCATTGGCACCTACATAAGCTGGTTTGAATGGCAACTGATAGCTTTCAATGGGCAACATAGTATCATGCTCCAAAACCATTTCTTCAGAAATAATGCCGATGACATTTTGACCATCTACTATAGGTAAATGTCTTACAAAAAAGTCTTCCATCAATCTAAGAGCATCTTCACCTGTATTTTTAGGGCTTAGAGGTGTGATCTCAGGTACTATTAATTCTGATGCAAACATCGTGAATTTTTATGTTGTTTATAAAAGCTGTATCATAATAACGTTATGCAAAGAGTTTTTGTTTTTTTACGGCAAATTGTTCGTCGGTCAATTCACCATTTTGTCTTAATTCACCAAGTTTTTTTAATTCAGCCAGTAACTCATCTGTTGATAAAGGAACACGTTCTAAATCCAGGACCTCTTCTTCTGCTATGACTGCTGTTTCCAGAACCTCTTCATGAAGCTTTTCTTCATACGAACTCCACTTACGAAAACCGGATTCTTTGATCGAATCATATTCTTTCTGGATCCTTAGATATGCGAGAGCATCCATGGTTTGTATCTTGTCAAAATCTTTGAAGCCCATTTTAACAGCTTTTTCCATATTGGAAAACAATTCTTCCTTCTGTTCCAATAATGAATTACAACATGCGACGTGAAAAAGGATCTGTGCATGATCTTTGTTGATGAGAAGTGCTTTATTAAATGATTCCAAAGCATTCCTATATTGATAATCATCGAATAATTTTATTCCATCGTGATATGCCTTGTTTTGGCTTAGACTAGTTGTTTTTGGCACTGATGTCCTGAAAACAACTTCTTTTGGGCGTTGCTGAGAAGGGAGGTCATTGCTTTCAGTTTTTCCGAAAACTATTGTTTTACCTCGTCGTCGGCTTCTGCGCCGCTGGCGGTCAGTGTCCCAGTTCTTTGGTGTAGTAAAAGGGACATATTCGTTATATTTATTATCAAATTCTTCCTGATCCATCGTAAGCAACACGAAAAAATCGATGAGACTCAGAAAAAATGGTATAAATGTAAACGAGAAAATCGCATACATAACACCCAGTCCGATCTTACCTAAATAAAATTTATGAACACCGGTCCATCCAAGGAAAATAGAAAGTATGGAAGCAATATTTTTATTTCTTTGGTTATGATAATTAACTGTATTCATTGCAAAATCAAATTTTTCCATTTTTTTATATTCTTAACACCGAATGGGTAAAGATTATCCAAAATTAGTACAATTAATAGATTAATAGATATAAAAACAAGACGATCAACGTTTATTTATACCAAAATACGACAGGTCAAGACTGCAATATCATCCGGAAAATCTTTTTCATCCGTAAAAAATTCTAATTGTTGTAATAGTTTGGTATTAAAATCTTTAACTGTTTCGTGACAATTATCTTCTATGAATTTATAAAGAATTTCATCTTCAAATGACCGGTTACTTTGGTCTTTCAGGTCGGTGATGCCATCCGTATAAAGGACCAGTGTAGCTGATGAATTGATTTCAACCGTAGCAACTTCCATGGAAGGCAGATCTTCTACGGCACCTAATAAAGTGGTTCCGAGATTTAAAAACTTTAATTGACCGTCTATGCACATAATAGGAGGAACATGTCCGGCATTGATATAACTAAGTATTTTGGTTTTATTATTATATTCTCCGATAAAGAATGTAATGATCTTCTCACTATTGGTAATGCGGACTACGGCTTTATTCAGTTCATAGACGAGGTTATCTAAGGTGATGCTCGATTTGATGACCTGGTGTAAGATGGCCTGAAAATTTGCCATAAGCATAGCAGCAGCAATTCCTTTACCGGAAACATCGGCGATGCAAAACGCAGTCCTGTTTTTATCTATTACAATGCAATCAAGGTAATCTCCGCCTATGTTCCACAAAGGCCTGTAAATAGAGGATACTTTTAAAT
>JAYUWT010000389.1:0-3469 GCA_043753405.1 Saprospiraceae bacterium
ATTCTGAGAAGTTATTTCAAAGTTAATCTATTAATATTAATATAGGCAGGATTGTGACAAATATTTATATTCAGCAGGGTATCAATTAATTAAATAAAATTGTTCTTTAGAAAAATAGAGATTAATTTCGATTGATTTTCCGCCAGAAGTGGCTATGACTTCCCAGAGTTTTTCCAATGAGGTGCTGAAATATTTCTTAGGATTATTACTAATTTCGATCATATAATTTTTTGAATCGCAAATAATCGTTTGATCATTGTAGAGGGTAATTTTTACATCTGTCAGGGTAATTGGAATTTCCTGGAGAAAAACATTTTGCACATATGTCCTGGCTATAAATGTTTTCATTTTCGGAATGGAATTAAACCGGTTGAGATCATTGGAAGGTACGATAGGATTGACATGTAAAGATTTGAATAAAACCCTGCCCGGAGTCAAACCGGGATACACATAAACCAAACCATGTAACCTGCCGTTTTTTTGAAATGAATCGGGCAATTTCTGATTCCCAAACGCAAAATCCATCAAATAACACCATAGCCCGGAACTGTGTCCAAGCAACCAGATTTTCCTCGTAGTAAGACTGTCCTCCCTGCTGATATCTATGGATTTAACTGTCCAGCTGTCTTCTATAGCAACTTGCTTCAGTACCATTTCTTTAGTGATCACAGCACCGGCAACCTGCCACAACTCTAATTGAGCAGGTAAGGTCAGAGACCCGAATCTTGATAAATAGGTGGACACATGCCCCAACCATCGTAATTCACATTTGTATAAGTGGATATTTTCCGGAGACATATCAAGATCGATGAGCATTTTGACCTTGCGGGCTGCAGTTGGGATCTGTGTATCAATAAGACGTGTTGAGAGTTCTGTGAGGTTTTCTTTGGACAGGACCTCACTTCTTAATAAGCCCTGGGTCAAAGCAATATTCAAAAAATTTCTGATTATTTCCGCTCCTTCCTGCATTTTTTTGAGACGGGAGGGATTAAAGATGAAGCCTTTCCAAATAGTGTTTTCTAAGCCTCCACGGCTCATAGAATAGGAATTTCGGCATCTTCCAGATTGAGGATACCCATCTTTAACATTGCTTTTTCTGAGGCAATTTGTTCAGCATTTTTTTTATTGTAATCATCCGCTTCTGCAATTGATTGACCTTGCACTACCACAGCTATTCTGAACCTGTCGCGTTTGTCCGATTTATATTTGGATATCAGTTCGTAATTGATCTCTTTGCCATTTTTCTGGCACCATTCAAGTAACTGGCTTTTAAAGTTATCATCGAGCAATTCCAATTCATGTATATTAAGAAATTTACGTAAGATCTTTATTACGATAAATCTCCGCGTGTAAGCATAACCATTCTCAAGATAGATGGCACCGATTAGAGCTTCAAGTGCATTGCCTAACATGGATTTACTGATATGGGTCTTATTCATGATGGTCATGATCTCATCAAGACCCATCTTAAATCCAATTGCATCCAGAGTCTTTCTTTTTACGATTTTGGAACGCATCTTGGTCAGGAATCCTTCGTCTCCATTTGGGTATTTTTTATAAAGGTATTCCGCTACGATGCCATTTAGAACTGCATCACCCAGAAATTCGAGTCTTTCATTGTGTTGCCTGTATCCATTGACCTGAGTCGAATTGGACTTGTGCATAAAAGCAGTGATATATAAATGGAGATGCACAGGAGTATATCCTAAGATTGCTGATATTTTCTCTGAGAAATGTTTGTCCTTCGACAGATATTTATTAAAAAATCGGAATAATCCTTTCACAATACTAGTTTAATCAGTATATTTTTTGAAAATGATCGACGCATTGTGGCCACCAAAGCCAAATGTGTTGCTCATTACTAAATTAAGTTTCCGGTGTTGTGCTATGTTAAAGGTAAGATTTAATTTTGGATCTATCTCAGGATCATCCGTAAAATGATTAATAGTAGGTGGAATATATTCATCTCTTATCGCCAGGACGCTTGCTATACCTTCGATAGCACCCGCTCCGCCCAATAAGTGGCCAGTCATGGATTTTGTACTTGAAATATTTAAATTATAAGCATGATCCCCAAATATATTTTTAATGGCAGTGGTTTCAGCGATATCACCGAGTGGTGTAGAAGTGCCATGAACATTGACATATTCAATAGCTTCCGGGGCAAGTCCGGCATCATTTAAAGCCATTAGCATCACATTTTTCGCACCCAGGCCTTCAGGATGAGGAGCGGTGATGTGATAGGCATCAGCAGTAGCACCGCAGCCCATTACTTCAGCATAAATTTTGGCTCCTCTGCGTTTCGCATATTCATATTCTTCGAATATCAAGCCGCCACCTCCTTCGCCAAGTACAAATCCATCCCTGTCAATATCAAAAGGTCTGGAGGCAGTAGAATATTCATCATTTCGTTCACTCAATGCTTTTGTCGCACTAAATCCACCCATTCCTGTGGCAGTAATGGCAGCTTCAGAACCACCTGTTACGATGACATCTGCTTTGCCAAGCCTGATATAATCAAATGCGTTCATCATGGCATGGGTAGAGGATGCACAAGCAGAAACTGTACAATAATTGATCCCTCTGAATCCATGTTTGATACTGATATAACCCGGTGCAATATCAGAGATCATCTTTGGTATCATGAAAGGATTAAATCTTGGGGTACCGTTCCCACGGGCAAATTCTATTATCTCTGCTTCTAGGGATCTTAATCCTCCGATTCCGGAACCCCAAATCACTCCAATCCTGTCAAGATCAAGTGCGCCCGATTCCAGTAATTTACTGTCTGCAAGGGCTTCATCAGCTGCTACCATGGCAAATTGGGTAAATAGGTCCATTCGGCGGGCATCTTTTCGGTCTATAAAATCGTCTGCATTAAAATTCTTGACTTCACAGGCAAATCTTGTTTTAAACTGGCTGGCATCAAATCTGGTTATAGGACCTGCACCACTTATTCCTGCTTTTAATCCTTCATTAAATTGTTCCAGGTTATTGCCAATAGGTGTAATGGCTCCCATTCCGGTAATCACAACTCTCTTCATAGATAAAATTTGTCTTTCAATAGTTCGCAGTAATATTTAATATCCTGCGTGCTTAAAATAATGCGCAAATATAAGAACAATAATATCAAAATAAACCATAGCAATTTGTGAAAAAGCTATTATCCATAATAAAATCAATGAATATCGGACATAAAAAAAGCGGGAGATTTTGTTATCCCCCGCTATTTCTAAATGAATAGATCAATCATGAATTAACGTCCCGCCAATTCCAATTGATACAAGGCACTGATTTCAGTTTCAGCAAGAGCTTTGTTGTAAATTCTCAACTCATCGATCTGACCTGTAAATGGTTTTTGCCAAGGTTCAGAAGCACCTCCTGAAATGTTAGTCATCCATGCTCCAATAATAGGAGTAGAAGGCGTCCAAACATTTAAGTCGCCTAAAGATGCTCTAAGTTCATAATC
>JAYUWT010000390.1:0-3457 GCA_043753405.1 Saprospiraceae bacterium
GCCGGAGCAGTAGGAGTGGAAGTGAGCAGCCTTTACAACCATATTCAGTCGAAACAAGAGATATTATATGCGATATGTTTCACGATCGGGCAAGAATATATAGAAGGATTGGATAAGGTATTGATGAGTGGTTTGTCTTACAAAAAACAATTAAAGGCTATTATCCACCTTCATATTACCCTGGCTGCCAAACATCTTGCCAGCATGCAGGTATTTGAGGAGGAATGGAAACATCTGAAGGATGATGAACTTGAACGTTTTAAAGAAATGAGGCAAAATTATGAGAATAAGTTATTAGTATTTTTTCAACAAGGTATTGAATCCCGTAAATTTCAATCCCTGGATCCAAAGATATTGCTCTATAATTTTCTATCATCACTTAAATGGCTCAATTTTTATTTTAAAGAAAATAAAAAACTGGATATTAATATACTCTGTGATGATATAAATAAACTGACTTTAAATGGAATATTGAAATAAACTTAATAAACTAACAACTGTTAGTCTAACAATTATTAATGTAATTATATTATGGTAGAAGCTGAAGTAAGATTTGAAGCGCGCATAGCAAAAGATGAGAAGATCGAACCAAATGATTTTATGCCCGAACATTATCGCAAGACATTGATCCGTCAAATAGCTCAACATGCACATTCTGAGATCGTAGGAATGTTGCCTGAAGGTAACTGGATAACACGTGCGCCTTCGCTGAAAAGAAAAAGTATCTTACTGGCAAAAGTTCAGGACGAAGCCGGCCACGGTTTGTATTTATATAGTGCCTGCGAAACATTAGGTGTGGAGCGGGATGATTTGTTTGAAGAATTGCATGATGGCAGGGCTAAATATTCAAGTATCTTTAATTATCCGACATTGACCTGGGCTGATATGGGAGCAGTCGGTTGGCTTGTAGATGGTGCTGCCATAATGAATCAGGTGCCATTGTGCAGGGCTTCATATGGACCATATGCCCGTGCGATGGTAAGGGTCTGCAAAGAAGAATCTTTTCACCAACGACAAGGCTTTGAGATCATGTTGACACTTAGCAAGGGTTCAGAAGACCAGCAAGCGATGGCACAAGATGCGCTCAACAGATGGTGGTGGCCATCTCTTATGATGTTCGGCCCGGAAGATAAAGATTCCACCCATACCGAACAAAGTATGCGATGGAAGATCAAAAGATTCAGTAATGATGAATTAAGACAACGATTTGTGGACATGACAAAACCACAGGCGGATTTGCTCGGCCTTACCATTCCGGACCCTGACCTCAGGTGGAATGAAGAAAAACAAGGATATGATTTCGGCGAAATTGACTGGACCGAATTTTGGCAAGTTGTCAAAGGCAACGGTCCCTGCAACGAAGAGCGCATAGAAGCCCGGCGGAAAGCATGGGATGATGGAAAGTGGGTGAGGGAAGCGGCGATGGAACACGCGAGGAAAAAAGCGGAGCTTTTTTCAATGAACAATGAATAATGAACAATCAGGCGAAGAATGAAAATTGGAGCGTGATTTTGATTGTTCAATATTAAAAAATGGAAAAATAAATCAATTAAAAAAACAATAAAACTCCACCCAATGAAAGAGAATGTTTTAATTGAAAAATCTTATGCTTTTTCAAAAGAGATTATAATGGTTTACAAATCTTTGACAAATGAAAAGAAGGAATTTGTACTAAGCAAACAACTACTAAAAAGTGGCACAGCAATTGGTGCATTAATCCGTGAAGGTCAATATGGGCAATCCAAATTGGACTTTATAAATAAATTTTCAATTGCATTAAAAGAAGCAAATGAAACAGAATATTGGTTAATGTTAATGAAGGACACAGAGTATATAAGTCAATCATTGTTTGATAAATTAATTATGCCTTGTCAGGAGCTTTTAAAATTATTAACTGCAAGTATAAATACAGCTAAATCTAATACTATTAAAAAATAAAGTACTAATCAATCACAAAAACACCATGATAACGATACCTTATTATTCATTGTTCACTATTCATTGTTCATTATGAGCGAAGCCTGGCCCCTTTGGGAAGTTTTTATCAGAAGCAAAAATGGTTTGCAGCATAAGCATGCGGGAAGTCTGCATGCACCTGATGCATCTACGGCAATAGAAAATGCAAGGGATGTATATACCAGGAGGATGGAAGGAAACAGTATCTGGGTGGTGCCATCGAAAGAGATCGTGGCATCGGATCCGGATCAGAATGAAGAATTCTTTGAACCGGCAGAGAGTAAGATATATAGGCATCCTACGTTTTATGACCTTCCAGACGAATTAAAACATATGTAAATATTATAAAAGATTTTTTGCATGATAGCTAATGAAAGTCCTTTGTTTCAATATCTGGTACAACTGGGAGATGATGCTTTGATCCTAAGTCACCGGTTGGCAGAATGGTGCGGACACGGACCGGTATTAGAACAGGATATAGCTATGACCAATATCGCTCTGGACATCCTGGGCCAGGCAAGATTATGGTACCAATATGCATCCGAACAAACAGATTCGGATGTAGACGAAGACAAACTGGCTTATCTTCGCAATGTGACGGATTACAGAAATGTTATTCTGGTAGAACAACCCAATGGTGATTGGGGACAAACGATAGCAAGACAGTTTTTACACGATAATTTCAAACTTTTGTTATTCAAAGAATTAGCTAATAGCAATCAAGCTGTGGTAGCTGAGATCGCTCACAAATGCCAGATTGAGACAACATATCACCTCAAATGGAGCAATGAATGGATGATCAGGCTTGGAGATGGTACTGTGGAAAGTAACAGAAGAATGCAGGATGGCCTCAATAAGATGTGGCGTTTCCATCTGGAATTCATCCAACCGAGTGGAATTGAACTTGAAATGAATGGACTCGGCATTGCTCCTGACCTTAATGATATCAAAGACAGGTACGCCTTAAATCTTGAAAAGGTCATCAAAAAAGCAAACTTGCAAATGCCCATAAGTCAAAATATAATAACTGGTGGTAAAAAAGGCATCCACAGTGAGCACCTTGGCTTCATATTAGCTGAGATGCAGCATCTGCAACGCTCTTATCCCGGGCAAACCTGGTAACCATGGAAGCAAAAACCGGATCGGTAGAATATTATATTCTTACTTTATTACATGATGTAAAAGATCCTGAAATCCCTGTATTAAACATTGTCGACCTCGGCATAGTTGAAAAAATAAAAATAAAAAACGGCCATTTATATATTGGATTATTACCCACATACAACGGTTGCCCCGCTATGGACATTATCCAAATGCTTGTTCGGGAAAAATTGTATGATGCAGGTTACCGGGATATTAAAATTGAATTATTGCGTCAACCACACTGGTCCACCGACAGGATTACGGTCGAAGGCATGGCAGCTATCCGGTCTTATGGTATGGCTGCACCAGACACATCTACAAGGATCTCTGAACTTATTGATGGGAAAAGCCACCTTAC
>JAYUWT010000391.1:0-3444 GCA_043753405.1 Saprospiraceae bacterium
TATTTCGTACAGATTTATGATGATCAATATAAATCAGACATTATAAAGGTCGTGAAACCATAATAGTCACAAAAACGCGATTGAAATTCCAGCAATTAATTCAATTATTGGATGAGGATTGATACAACTTATTAAGATTTACCAGATGAAATAGATTAACAGGTTATTCTGATTAAACCGGGCTATCCTTGATATTTCATCTTTCATCTTTCATCTTTCATCTATCATCTTTCATCTTTCATCACCATGAGGCTCCACCTCCTCCGCCACCAAAACTACCACCTCCAAAGCTTCCACCTCCCCAGCCGCCACCGCCACCTGATGAACTGCCACCGCCACCAAAGCCTCCAAAGCCGCCACTGCCCCAGAAGTCTCCTCCGGACATACCTGTAAATGCCCCATCTCCTGACAACATTCTGCCTTTTCCTTTATTGGAGATCATCATAATGATGATGACAATGATGATAATGATCATTAATATAAGAAATGGATTTATACTGCCACCTTCTTTGCTTTCAGCGTCATATTCACCGTGGACTGCGGCACTTACTGCGTTTATTCCCCTGGAGATACCCTCATAATATCTATTTTCCCTGAAATAAGGTACCATTTCATCCCTGGCAATTCTTGCAGATACAACATCCGTCAAACTTCCTTCCAGACCATAACCTGTACTGATGAAAACACCTCGCTGGCTACCTTCTGTGACGATAAGCATTACTATTCCATTATCTTTATCCTTCTGCCCTACTCCCCATCTGTTGCCAAGTTCTAAAGCGTACGATGGCCTGTCATAATCACCGATATCCGGTTTTGTAATAACCACTATTTGAGTGGATGTAGTGTCATTCATGGCGCGTAATTGCTGCTCCAATTGTTCTTTTTCTATAGCATTCAACCAATTAGAAAAATCATTGAAGTAAACAGCCGGCTCAGGCCTTGCCGGAAACAGCTCACTACTATCCTGTCCGGATAATATCCAGGCAGCCGATAAAAAAAAACAAAGCGAAATAAATTTAATTAATCTCATGGATCTATTCTTGGCTGCCGTAGATGATGTCATCCGGCAATTCATTATCTAATAAAGTGTCTCCTCTCGGAAAAAATTTACTCAGTTCAGCGCCTATCTCATCAATGGCATGAGCTAATCCAAGCATATATTCTCCTTTCGAGAAATGAAATTTGACCTCTTCAATGACCTTGTCCCAAAGGTTTTGACCTGCCATGGCATGGATGCCTTCATCACCCCATATATAAAAAACCTTTGATTCATACGCGATATAAACAAGGACACCATTGCGCTGGACCGTTTGGTCCACACCATTTTTGACAAACAAGTCTAAGGCTCTGTCTTTCGCTTCTCCGGGACATGATGGTTCTATATAGATGCGTAATTCACCTGTAGAATGAGCCTCGACGTGAGCAATACGCTCTACAATCTTTTGCTCTTCTTCTTTTGTAAAAAAGTCAGCCATTATTATTTAATTATAAAGGTAGGGCCGGACCAATGATCCCGGCACACCTTTTATTTGATCTAGAATTTTACTTCAGGAGCTTTGTTTGAGCCAGCTTCTGCTTCGAAATAACCTTTCTGGCTAAATCCAAACATCCCACCGATCAGGTTGTTCGGGAATTTTCTGATGTAGGTATTGTAATCCTGGGTCACCTCATTGAATTTCCTTCTCTCCTGAGTGATCCTGTTTTCACTACCTTCCAATTGTACCTGAAGATCCTGGAAATTGGCATTTGCTTTAAGTTCCGGATAGTTTTCGGTGACCATCATCAGACGTCCCAAGGCCTGAGATAACTCACCCTGGGCGGATTGAAATTCCCTGATCTTTTCAGGAGTCAGGTCGTTTGGATCTACAGTGATCTGGGATACTTTGGATCGTGCTTCAGCAACAGCTGTAAAAGTGCTTTTTTCAAATTCAGCTGCTCCTTTCACAGTATTAACTAAGTTGGGGATCAGATCAGCTCTGCGTTGATATACGTTTTCCACCTGAGACCATTGTGACTTGACAGCTTCATCTTTGGTGACCATGTTGTTATATCCACCTTTGAAAGAAGAATAAGCAATCAAAGCGATCACTGCAATAACGATAATAATAATAATTGAACGTTTCATTCTGTTTGATTTTGATTAATAGAATTTTGAAAAAAACACTATGAAGATAGGGAAAATTCCCGTTTTCGATATAACGGGATAATAAACCGATGAATAGGCCAATAAAAGCCTTTTATTTTTATTAACAAACTTTTTTCCTATCCACTTTTTTAATTTATATGGATTATATCCTTGTCAGGAAATAACTTATGGACAAGATCCGCGAGTTTGACCCTGGTAGTTGATTCTTTTTTATAAATGGGTAGTTTATTCAGGTCGATATCATTGAAAGCTTCCCGGAGATCTTCCTTCGAAATGTTCTGCAAATGGATCTTCGTGAATAATTCAAGGATAATATAGTTCCATTCCGATTTATTTGCCCAATAGTGCCCTATGCTTTGATCACAGGCACTGAGATCACCTTTCTTACTTAGGATCACACTAAATGCAAACTGTTCGATCAACCTGCGGGTTATACCGGCGCCACACAAGGCATCACACAAATGTAATACATCTGAAAGTAATGGTATTGCCTTATCAGCAGGCAAACCTATCACTCCTGCATTCCACATACAAAGATCTTCTGTGACCAATTGGCCAAGAAATATTTTACCCTTACTCTGCTTCCACATCAGTTTTTCAGTCTTGGAATTAAGCTCGGACAATTTGCCTTCATTCAAATGCATAACTGATTCTCCGCGATCCAATTTTGATTTAATTTCTCCCAGCTCTCTGTATAGAAATGTATCGGAGTCAACATAAAGCCAATTATTTCCGGGATATTTTTCAACTACATATTGAATTGCTTTAATTTTTATGCGCCAAAAAAATTGATGAGGTTCCTGCCAAAGCTGCAATTGTTCATGAGAGATCATGATCAATTTAGTTTTCTCGTGGTCTATCGACCTGTAATATGTGGCATCGTCTGTCATAACATAGATCTTTTCCACATTTTTATCTCCTGCCAGAAAGGATAACATTGAGAAATTGGCCTGGAGATGGTTATTGAAATTCTGACCAAAAACTATATAAATTAAATTCATCTCTGCTTTTTAAAATTTGTCATAATTGGAGAAATATAATTTAAAGTTTAAGTAATATCCTAATGCTATCAAAGATAAGAACTATCACCAGGACTATAATTACTTTCTTTTATTGAAAAAATAAAGTAATAAAGAAATTCAAGGCACGACAGCCATTTTTTTAGCCACCACTCTATAAACAAGCTTAATAGGACCTAGGTAAGATTTGTAGACTAAACCGTTTTTTAAATTTATAATTTAATTACCCTATTTCTACAAAGGTGAATTATTATTATGTACAATTATTATGGAATCAGA
>JAYUWT010000392.1:0-3443 GCA_043753405.1 Saprospiraceae bacterium
TCGCTTATATCCAGCAATCCATATACACCTCTGAATCCAAGACCCAATCTTATCGATTGATCAGGATTCAAACCAAAATCTAGCCCCGCACCATAAGCAAATCCCAAATCTCCTTTTTTAATAGCCAACACAGGGTTAGATGTATTAGTGTTGTTAGAGCTAAATAGTTTGCTCCCTACATTGAGTCCGATCTGTGGTCCAACGACAACGCCAAAATTGAATGGTTTTGATTTACCCGTATTCAATGCGAGCAATAATGGTATATTGATATATTTTAAGTTTATATTTCGTACAATATCGGATTCTTTATATTTCTGTGCGAATGAACTATAGATGAGTTCACCTTGGATTCCAACATAATCCGAAAAATGATACCCCAAAACGGCTCCCACACCGTATCCCAACTGCACATCGCCATTTATTTTGCTGCCGGTAGAGGTATTGATATCAAATTTAGTAAATGCTGGCATGAACCGTAGCCCAAATTCTACCCCTGGTGCTCGTGTTTCTCCTTGAGCTTGAGTAGTACCGGTAGCGATCACAAAGAGCATAAAGCAACACCATGTGATTTTGGTTTTTAATGTTTTCATATTGTATTTGTAATTAAGTGTGATTGATAATACTGCAAAATAAATCTTTATTCGATGGCACTGCGTTACACAATAAGTACATTGTCTTACATGATTCACAGATTGCCTTTTATCACCAGTAGTATAGAAAGACTACTCACCTGCTTTTGTGCTAAGTTGATCGAGGAATCCGTGAATTATGTAAACTTTTTCTGGATTTCTGTAACGGAGTATTCTAAATTCAGTATGATATTTGTTGCAGTTAATTAATAAAAACTAAAATAAAAATTATGGGAAATCTACTTTATGTGATAGCAGTCATCCTGGTTATAAGCTGGGCAATTGGTTTTCTTGGTTACCAGGCTGGTGGATTGATCCATTTATTACTCGTCGTAGCAGTGATTGCATTCCTGTTGAGGGTTATTCGTGGCGGGAAAGTTGTATAGTATATTGGAGCAGACACAATTATAGTCCCGGATGTGTAGACTAAAACTATACATTGGACAACATGCGTTTAAGGTTCATTTAAAAATGGTAAGGTCCTGGGGGGCCTTATCGTTTTTTTTAAAAAATTTATTGATTATGAAAGCAGTAGGAAGTACATTAATGGCTATTGGGTTGGTGATCACATTGATCACAGGGTTTAAATACATCACTAAAGAAAAAGTGGTAGATATCGGTAACATTGAAATTACGGCAAACAAAAAGAACCGAATTACCTGGTCACCACTCCTGGGTTTAGGTGTAATATTAATCGGTGGAGTAGTATTTTTTCTTGGTTCTAAAAAGAATTGAAAAACCTAAGTTGATCCTAATCAACTCAAATTTGACCATAGCAGTTGAATTCAATAATTCGACTGATATCAGAGTTTGCCGTCACCGGATCTTTTAGCCATTCTTTTTATCTTTTTAAGATATCCCAAGCCAATCTAGTGATCAATAGAGTCACAATGATCAAAAAGAAATATCGGACGAATGCATTCCCTCGTTGGATTGCCATTTTGGAACCGATATAACTACCCATCACATTAGCCACCATCATGGGCACAGCCAATTTGAATATAATAGCCTGATGTAAAACAAATCCTATCAGGGAGGCAGCATCTGCTAATGCATTGATCGATTTTGCCGCCGCAGATGCCTTTAAAAAATCCGAACCTAAGAATGAGATCAGCGCAAATACCAACAATACGCCGGTACCTGGCCCTATTGTGCCATTGTATAATCCTATGCTCAGGCCGATGCCAATGCAGGTATACAGGTATCTCTGTTTGTTCGTGATTTTTACAGTATCGATCTGACCAAAATCTTTTTTAATAAACGTGAATAGGGTCAATACCACGATGATACCTAACAAAAGTGGCTTATATACATCGGTGGGTATCTGGGTCATGATAAATGTACCTGAAAACGATCCTATCGTGGTGGCTATACCTGCCGGAACCACGGTCTCCAAGACTAAGCCAATCTGACGCGCATATTGTACAGCAGCTACCAGAGTACCGAAGATGGAGGCAAATCGATTGGTTGCGATCACCTGTACATGCGAGTATTGCGGATAAAGGATAAACAATAACGGTACCTGGATCAGCCCGCCTCCACCGACTACAGCATCGGTAAACCCTGCAATGAGGGAGCCAAGGCATAATAGCAGCAGCGTCAGGAGTTCGGTAGATGGCAAGAGAGGTAAAAATAATTATTCTGGTGGGAATCGGATACGAAAGTGGGAATGATTGCTCTATTTGATATTTTTTCTAGAATCCAAATTTTTTACCTAACTTTGAAAGCATTTAAATCCAATAAAATTTATGATTCAAAACGTTCATATTCAAAACTTTAGATGCTTTGATGAGTTTGAGATTGATGGCTTTGCCAGAATGAATTTAATTGGCGGAAAGAACAATGCCGGTAAGACTTGTTTGCTAGAGGCGATTGCATGTTTGTCTGATAAAATAAACCTTGTAGATATTGCCAAATTAAGAAAACAACAACCTGAAGATCTTCTTTTCAGTAATATGGCAGCAGATGAAGAAGTTTCAATTGTAATGACGATGTACAATAAAGCATCTGAGAGCCTAAGTACCCGGACATTAAATGGCAAAGTTGAACAAAAGACTAATCAGAAAAGAATAGCTCCGAGATACCCTGATGGAAGGATTTCAATTAGCCTTTTTACTTTAGGTACAGAGCTCCCCCCGGTTGATATTGTGAAGTCATTTGATAATTTTGATGAAAAGCGTTTAAAAGACAAAATCATAAAAATTACTAAGTTAGTTGATCCACGAATAGAAGATTTAAGAACATTTAAATCAAAGGAAGGGCTTTGGCTAAGAACCCTTAATAGTGACTATGAGTCACTTAATAATTATGGTGATGCCATTAAAAACCTTATCCGTTATTTTACACCACTTTTTGAAAAAGAACTTTTGATTTCTGATGCTAAGGCATTGACTGTTCTACTGATTGATGAGATTGAAAATGGCCTTCATTACTCAGCCCATGAAGAATTTTGGGAAAACATATTCACGCTTTGCAAGAGCTTAAATGTTCAAGTATTTGCAACCACTCATAGTCGTGAAATGATTTTAGCATTTAATAATGTGGCTCTACAATATGGTGAAGGAGCTTATTTTGAAATGGCCAGGGATATTGATACTGGAGCAATCTTTGCTCAAAAACATGATATGGATTTGTTGCAATATGAGTTAGAAGCACCAAAATCTACATTCAGAGGTGAATAAAGACACACAATCTATTCTGTTGGTTGAAGGCACTACCGATGAATGGTTTATTCAATCCCTCTTGACTTATATTGTTCCCCCTCAAAATATGACCATTGATGTTCAGCATATTTTTTTGGATAAACTTTATGGG
>JAYUWT010000393.1:0-3439 GCA_043753405.1 Saprospiraceae bacterium
TTAAAGAAAAAAATATTAAATTAAATTAACATTGGAACATAATTTTTAAAAATGGCCTATGTCCTGATCTTTAATTCAAGTTTTCGGAGTGAAGGGGCATAATAACTTACAAATGCCACCACAAGGAGGGTCATGGTTCCTCCGAATAATACGGAAGGCGCAGTGCCTAATAACCGCGCCGCAGTACCGGATTCGAAAGCTCCTATCTCATTGGATGAACCGATAAACATTGTATTGACTGCCGAAACCCTGCCACGCATGTGGTCAGGGGTATACATCTGCAGGATGGTGCCCCTGATCACTACACTCACTGCATCAAAAGCCCCACCTGCGCATAAAAGCACCAGGGACAACCATAAGTGAGTAGAAAAAGAAAAACCGATCATACACAGACCAAATGCTGCCACAGAAAATAATAATTTCAAGCCTGTCCTGGTTTCAGGAGGTTTGATGGATAAGACCAGTAAAAAAATAGCTGCTCCGATGGAGGGTGCTGCCCGCATCCATCCCAGTTCGAGACTGCCCACATGGAGGATCTCACTGGCAAAGACAGGTAAAAGAGCTACAGCTCCGCCAAATAAGACCGCAAACAGATCAAGGCTCATGGCCGAAAGGATTATTTTATTCTGAAACACATACCGGAGTCCTTCTTTGATGCGCTCTATTGTCCCTTGAATATCTGTAGAAATGCTTGCATAAGGTGGTTTAGGTTTTAGAAAACTGCTGAATAGCACGCTACAAAACATAAAAAAGCAAACCACAAGGGATGAGGTTGGAGCATCAGTCATAGCATACAAGAATCCACCGATGGCAGGTCCCATGATGGCACCGATCTGCCAGGCGGTGCTGCTCAATGGAGAAACTTTGGGCATCATGGACTTCGGAAAAATATAAGATAAGATGGAAAAAGAAGCCGGAGCTGCAAATGATCTGGCCAATCCCAAAACCATCGACACGATATAAAATCCATATACTATTCCCTTATCCTCGAGGATTCCACCCGCATAATGGCTGGATAAAAATGCGAATCCTAATCCACAAAGCGTATATACACAGAAGGATAACATAAGAACTTTCCGCTTGTCATATTTATCTACAATGTTTCCTGCGAAAAGTGCCGATAAAAGGGCCGGTAACGCTTCTGCTAATCCTACCATGCCAAGTATAAAGGGATCTTTGGTAAGGTTGTACAAAAACCAACCGGTGATGACATTCTGCATCTGAATTGCAAAGGTCATCAGGAAGCGCGTGATCAAATAAATATTGAACTCTCTATTTCTGTAGATCTTCTGGTTTTCCGGTATTTCTTCCACTTAAAATGCTTCGTATAAAGTAGAAGAGATGTCAACAGGAACGATCCTGCCTTTTTCGTTTTTGATGACCCTTGCGACAGCATTTACGGGGTCATGCTGGAAAAATAATATGTGCTTTTCCTGCACTGCAAGCTCAAGGGTTTCAGTTTTTTCTTCCAATGTTTCCCACGGCCATAGGTCATAAGCCATGATGTATGGAAGTGGGATATGGTGGACTGAAGGTATCAGGTCTGTAAGGTAGATAAGGCGGGTATTCATATATGGAATATCCAGCATGGTCAGGCCTTTTGTATGGCCATTACGTTCTATCAGATTAATACCTTCCAGCCAGGGTGTGAAATATTCATCGGAAAGTTCTATCAGTTTGAGTACTCCACTTTCCTGAAGTGGCATGAAATTTTCAGGTAGAAAAGAAGCTTTCTCTCTGGGGTTGGATTCTACAGCCCAATCCCAGTGTTTTTTATTGATCCAATATGTAGCTTTGGAAAAAGTCGGGACATATTTGCCATCTGCATCTATAGTTACAGCATCGCCACAATGATCAAAATGGAGGTGAGTCAGGAACACATCTGTGATGTCACTTTCCTTCAAGCCATATTCCAATAAAGATTCCAGGACCGTTGGCCCTGAAGGATGAAAGTGGGAACGGAATTTTTCTCCCTGTTTATGTCCGATCCCTGTATCGATCAGGATCTTGCGGGTGTCTGTTTCAAGCAACAAACTCCTCATGGTCCAGGTACAGAGGTTGTTTTCATCTGCAGGATTCATTTTATTCCACATGACTTTGGGTACCACACCAAACATTGCCCCACCATCCAATTTGAAATCTCCTGCGTCAATGATACTCAACTTCATAATAAGAGGATTTTACTTATTTAAAGATTTACAGGGATTAAAGATTATCGTCTTGTAATGTTCGGGAATTTCTCTGCTGTTTTACTAATATGTTCTATTGAAAGTAAATAGAAGGCCAAACGCTCTTTCAGTGTATCAATACCACAATTGACCTCGGATATTTTAACGGCAAACCAGGATCCTATCAATCATAAAAAATACACGGAATATTTACTTAAATATTATCAGCAAAAAGTCTCGAAAGCATTTTTCAGATTGTTCGCGATCATTTCAGCGCTTCGTCCTTCTATATTGTGTCTTTCTATAAAATGCACCAGTTTGCCATCTTTAAAAAGTGCTATGGATGGGGATGAAGGTGGATAGGGTGCAAGATAGGTCCTTGCTGATTTCACAGCGTCAATGTCGACTCCTGCAAATACCGTGTAAAGGTGGTCAGGTTTTTTATCTGTCCTAAGTGCCATTCTAACACCCGGACGGGCATATGCTGCAGCACAGCCACACACAGAGTTAACGACGAGAAGTGTAGTGCCTTGTTGATTATCAAGAGCAGATGATACTTCTTCAGGACTTTCCAGTGAAGTGAAACCTACTTCGTTTAATTCACTCGCCATTGGCTGAGTTAATTGAATCGGATACATATTTTTTTTGATTTTAATTTAATGCAATTGGAACATAGGATGGCTGAATTAGTTCAAATCTTGACCATGAATAAAACAATTTCTTATGAAATGTAAAAGTATACATAGTTATAAACTTAAGGGCAAGAAATTCCAAATTCTTAAAATGTTAATAAAAAGTTAACGTTAATAAGTTTTTATAATTTTCGAAAAATGCGAATATGACTGAAGGTGGAAGTATCATTACGTTTTGGGAAAACAGATCGAGCTTACAAAAATATTTAGGTAAAATTTTATCATTTAAAGTGAAAAAATTGTAGGTGGTTTATAGTCATAATTTACATCATATAATTCACAAAAAAGTTATTAATTAACTACTATTAAATATTAAAATACTATTTATTAGTAATTTATAAATTACAATTAATATATATGTAAATAATATAAATATGACAAAGACTTAAAAATGTATTTGTGGGGGCATGTAAAAGGGTTGATATTTGTATCGAATATTTACCTAAGGAAGACATAGTAAGACATTCTTCCGTAAGTAATGAAGAATGTAGACCGATGGTAAAAGAACCATATGAGTTTAGATTTGGATATGTTCATGGGATTATAATTGTTGAGAGAGGGTCGTAAATCGGCCGATTT
>JAYUWT010000394.1:0-8951 GCA_043753405.1 Saprospiraceae bacterium
GGGAGAGAGTTTAGGGGCTACCTGGCACAGTTTATTTGTATTTCTTAATCGGTTTTATGCTTATTTAAGTTATAACAAAATGATCAATAAAATATTAATTAGGTCCGGGATAATTAAATATTTTATTGGTGGTAATTCTAAATACCCTTTTAGTATTGACAGGAAAGATTATAAAATTAAAATTAATATTATCTATAATTCACCAGGAGGTATTTATTTTAATGATTTTGTTAATTTTAAATTAATGAATATACCGGATTATTTATCAGTCAGGGATATATTAACTCAAAGTAATTTTCTTAATAACAAAGTAACAGATGTACACCTCGTTCCAGACAGCGCCATTATATTGTCTAAATTTGAGGATGATGATTATTTTCTGGGATCAGCTACAATAAGAAATTCAATAATAGAAATTAGTAAATCAAAATATTTATTATTTCAAATTTCTGACAGGCATTCTAAAGTAGAATTAGAATTAATTTGTAATCAATTATCAGAATTAAAAACAAGATTGAAATTAGAAATTATTTTATGTCCTTTTTCTAATTTACCACATCATCATAATGAAAAACCACTGCTCAATTTAGAGAAATTAGCCTCAGGCCAATTTATTTATATAGATAGACCCCATGTAGATGAAATTACTTATCTGATTAAAAAGGCCCGTTATTTTGTTGGATCCAGTTTGCATGGGATCATTATATCCATGAGCTATAACATTTCCTATGTGGCGATAGGTATTAATCATTTAAAATTACAATCTTATCTTGATTCATGGTCTGTTACCGAAATGCAGATAGTGTATGCTCCGGGCAATTTTTTGATGCAGGTTTTAAATTTGGATTCTCAAAATATTTCCGGGGAAATGCAAGAAAATTTGAAGAAGCAGCAGACGTTGTATTTCAATTCGGTTAATAAAATGCATAAAGTAATAAGTGATAATAAGTAATAAAGAGTCAAATATAAAAGTAGCTGTTATTATTGTCACTTTTAACGGGGCTGAGTACATTGAAAATTGTATAAAGAGTATTATAGAAGGTGATGTAATTCCAAGGGTTATCATTGTGGACAATAATTCTGATGATGATACTATCCAAATAATAGAAACTAAATTCAGTAATGTTGAAATTATTAAATTGACAAAAAATTACGGATTTGGCTATGCTAATAATTTTGGAATTAAGTACTTAAATGATAATTATGAATGTAATTATTATTTTTTGTTAAACCAGGATACAATTGTATTTAATAATACTTTATTTGCTTTGATAAATATTGCCGAAGCAAATACTGACTATGGAATTATTTCTCCGATGCATTTTCAGAACGATGGTGAATTAGACCCAAATTTTGAAAATTATATTGGAATAAATAGGGAATATTTAAATGTAGATAAAAAAGTTGGATCAGAAATAATTCATACTGTTCCGATGATCAATGCTGCTGCATGGTTGATAAGCCGGGCATGTATTAATAAGGTGGGAGGGTTCGATACTTCCATGTTTTTTCATTATGGGGAAGATACCAATTATTGCCAAAGGGTAATATATCACGGATTTAAAATTGGATTTATTACTAATACTAAAATCATTCATTTCAGAAGCAATAAGCCGATCATTAATGATCATATCCGTGCCTTGTCGATAATTATGTTAAAAAAGAGAATTAATATGACCAACCTATTGGTCACAGATGTCGAATCTAAAAGGATTTACAATGAATATGTGATGTCATGCTTGTTAGTATTTATTAAAAGTATTTTTTATTTTAATTTTCGTAAATCAAAATATTTAATCAGGCAGTTATTCAGTGGTAATATATTAATTCGAAAAAAAGTGGTCCGAAGCAGGATCATTAACAGGCAAATAGGGTCTAACTGGTTGAATATGACTACCTGATGATCACCATTTTATTCCATTCTCCATCGAAAAACTGATCGGTACTTAAACCTTCATCCAGTTTCTCGTACATTTTTTTATTCTGATCCCGGATGATCATACGATAAAGATAAATTCCATTGGCAAGTTTGTCCCCAAATTGGTCAGTGCCATCCCACACAAAATCTGTTAAATGTTTTCCGATCTTCAGCGTACCCAACTCATCCTGGGTGATCTCCCTGACCACTTTTCCACTGATGGACATAATCTGAATCTTATAATAGGTAGGAAGCTCAAACCCGGTCAATGTAAATACAAAACGGGTAGCATTTGAAAATGGATTCGGATAATTAAATACGTTCGACACAGATTTTTTATTTATAATCCTGAACCGTTTTTCGAAATCATATTTTCCCGATTGATTACCTGCCACATCAGTAGCAGTGATCCTGATTGAAAATTCGCCGTCACCACTAAAGGCTGGAGGATAGGCTGAAAAGTTTGGTTGATATTCAATGACTGCCTCATTCTTTTTCGATAAATTTGCAATATCAGCAGGAAAAAACTTAATTTCAGAACTAGTAAGTGGAATCAATGTATCCTGTCCAAAAGAATTAACAAGAGTAAGATTGAACAACCCCGGATCATCCAATGGAAACAGTTTATTTTCATCTCTGATAGTGATCCTGATCAAAGGTTTGGAAGAAACAATATCTCCGTTGAAGATTCTTTCTCCATCAAAGGTGGCATCCACCAATGGATTTTGATTGTCACCCTGCACAAATAATTGCCTTGTGAAAATATTATTGCCATGGAAGGCTTCAGGTTGATCATCACCCGGATTCATTTCACATATAAAAGTGTATTTTCCCGTAAGTGATTTGCTTTCGAAATCAAAACTATAAGTTGATATTGAATCTGTTTTCAATGGTTCATATCTCGTTATTTCCTGAAAGGATTCCTCCTTATCACTACGGATGGTATATTTTACCAACATGCTATCCATTGGGATTTTCCCAATATTTTTTGATTTAATAGAAAACTTAAAGTTCTGACCTTGATCCAATGAATCATCTTCAAACAACATTTCACTATTTAATAAGGTCGCTTCCGGTAATTCACCACCAATAAATCTCAGATATTTAAAATTATCCATTTTGCCTCGATATAAAAAAGGATCCTTTATGTCAATTGCCATAGTAATATGTGGAAAAATAGGGGCATCAACACTTTTTAAATCAATACTAATTGGGCTTAATTCATTAGTTGTAATTTCTGAAATTGTATAATTTAAACTGGAATTTGATTTATGAACAGCTGTTAGGACAATTTTAATATTATCTTTTCTGCCGACAGAATCATTTGGTGAAAATTCAAATAATTCCCAATCTGCTGCAGGGCCAAATGTTTGTTCTATTCTACCCATATCTCCAATACATAAAGTATTTGCTTCTATTTCAATTTGTTCACCACTATTACTAATAGATTCCTGTATAGTTCCTTTAGCTTTGTCGAAGACGATTAGATAGGGAGCGGGTTTATTGACGAGATTCCTGATTTTTGTTCCACCATATTGCTCGATTATATTGAATATATTTTTTCCATTATTTGTAATTGAATCTGCTTGCCATTCTGATTCGAAAAGTTCACTTGTTGGTTGATTCATGTAAGTAAAAAATATTACAATGTCTTCAGGACCTACCACATTTTCAATAAAATTGATCAGTGAGGTTCTTCCTGTATAAGTTTTTGCTTCAAACATTAAATAATTTCTGTTGGAAGCCCCCGGGGCAGGCAACGAACCATATGGATTTGAATTAGTTGGATATGATACAAACATTGAATCCTTTCTATACCACATCACACCAAGGAGTCCTTCAGGATATGAGGAATATGCAGTTTGAGGTTTTCCACTGGTGACGTGAACTCCTTCCCTGAATAATCCCAATTGAGCAGGATTATTATAGTATCCGCTCACATATCTGAAATTCATAGGTCTTAAAGCGAACCGCATATTATTACCACCACCTGCTATTATTAAATTTTCAGTCATATCTTCTCTGAACTGACCATTGTGAGATTGAGAAAAACCTTCTTTATCTTTATTATATGTGAAACTGGAAGAGGCAATATTATATGGTTCTAATGGGGAAATGCTATCCTTTGTAACCTTCCAGAAGTATACTTGATTTTCCAGTAATATGTCGGTTGGATCCCATTCAAGATGGCCGGGGACAGAAGAAATGACCTTAGTTTCCAAAAGAGGCGAATTGAAAGCATCCGTGGTGTCCAAAGAAAATGTATAATTCCGGGCTATCGAGGTCAAAGCCTGTGAAAAGGCCGATATCGTGATATGATTAGTATCTACTATGGAATATTTGAAAGGATAAACCGGGACTATAACTGCTGATCTTATGAAAAATCTGAAACCTTTTGTTCCAAGACTGTTATGAAATTCATTGTTCAACTCTGCCTGGGGTGCTACAGATTCCTGTATTTTATTGTCCGGATCGACTGTGATAAATATAGTACTTTCGCCGACATTAGCTGTTTTGTCAAGTTCGAATTCTACTTGTAAGGAACTTGTTGATTGGGGATTAATGATAAAATGTTTTTTAACTTCCACAATTTTTTTTGAAGGATTTTCATAAGATACCGTATAAAATAAAGTGTCAGGATAATTAGTCCCCAGATTAATTATATTGAATGATACTTCAAATTTATTATCAACAGATGAAATGCTTTCCGGATTGGTTTTTACTGAATTAGATTCTACTGTAAAATCAGGACCGGGAAAAGGAAGCACTGAAATAGCTGGATCCCCTACAAACAATTGCTGCATACTTTCACTGGATGTATTCAGCCCGGGAGTATTGAAAGTACGTTGAAACACTTCACCAAAGCTCTTGCCATACAATTCACCGCCCAATAAAGTATAAAACTGTTTAGCCATTGAGCTTAGAGAATAAAGTTCGCTGTCCGATATACTTCCTATGACAGCACGGAATCCTGTAGTTTTATAACTATCCTCATATAAAAATTTAGATGGAATAGAGCTTCCATCCCTTTGACAATTACCCGTTTTGCATCCCTTGATTATTAAAATAGGAAGCCGGGGATCATTGGTATATTTGGAAGGAATATCGATGGGATATTCCAATGATGAAAGTGCACCATGGCCGAAGTAATCAACAATGGAAACACCCTCATTGACAAGTTTAAAATAATCTTCTGAGGCTGTTCCTATAGTTTGATTGCTTCCTTTGACAAAAGTGGTTACAAAACCTGCAAGTTTGTTGGATTTAATAATTTCTTCAGCTTCTTTCTGACCTGATTTAATTGCAGCCTGATCACTACCACCAATGTTTCCCCCATTTAATTGTATGATCTGCTTCGTCCATTGTTTATCTTCGTTAGGACCGGGAGCAAAGTATGCAAGATCGCTGGCTTTTATTTTATTTAAATAAACCCTGACCTCTTCCTGAAGAACAGCCGGGAGTCTTCCTACAGCAAGTTTCATGTCCAACCGATCAAAACTGCCTGAAACCAATAAATTGTCAGAACCAAAATCGCCAAAAGAAGGCACGCCATAACCTTTGATAATTGCTGTTGTGAGATCGGGAGTTGACCTGATCTCTTTATAATCACGACCACGTCCTATGATAAAAAGAAATTTGGCCTGATTATTTAAAACTATATAATTCGCATAATTCTTGACTGCCATGGGATTATAATCCAACCCATAACAAAAGGAATTGTACAGGTCATAGACATTGACGACATCAACATCATGACCTCCTCCTGGCTGTGACCGTCTGTAGCCGGCATATTCCTCCACAGCAGAAGGACCATTGTTATTATTTAACAAAAGAGGATGAGAAACAATAATATACGTCGCCTCAGAATTATTAAAAGTTCTTAAGGCGGTCAATCTAATATTACTTGCAGGTTTTACAACGCTATTATTTACGTACAATATTAATGATTGTCTTTCAAGAGAAGGGGGCAGCTTAAACTTTAATTTACCAGCGTCGATGATACCGCTCATCATCCAGGTACCCAGAGAATCAGTCAGATAAGGATTTTGTGGAATTACACTATTCAGATTAAATTCAAGATAACGTTCAGTACCGTTCCCATTCAAATAAAATTTTAATGGATCCTGGTTTCGGATCTCTAATGCACTTGTGTATTCTATAGCTAAGTATCCATACCTGATGAGGTCCAGGCCATGGTCATTGACCAAAGTAAATCTATTCTCCACGGCTTTAATTACGCGGTTGGTATCTATATATTTAAAATTGACATACATTACTTTTTGAGTGGGTGAAAAAACATTAAACATTAATTGGCTTCCCAGGTAAAACTTTAGATTGTGACCAAGATTAAGATTAATATCTCCCGGATTTGTTACACCCCTTAATGTATAAACAGGTAGTACAGATGTCCCGGTTATGTCCGGACAATCCAACGAATAAGTCTGATTGTAACCGCTATTGATCATGCCTTTGCCCTGTGTAAAAGGGGTATTAATATAGGCATGGGCTATAACCTGATTACCTAATACATATCTGGAATATTCTGTTTTTGAATTACAGACTTCTTTGAAATCCAGGGATGAAATTCTATAGATAAATGGTTCCGGAGGTGGGAGATTTGTAAGATCATTGCTGATCATAACAGTCCGAAGATTAGCAGACTGGGTATTGATGGTGAGGAAGTAGGCAGCAGTATCTGAATACATACTTGCCTTGGGGTTTACAATATCTTCAGTACCATTGGGAAAGCTGTACTTATCTATTTCACTTTTGTTGTAATAACCATTAAAGGTCAGAAAGTCACTTCCTGACCATACATTATTCTGATTAACTGAAATTGGAATCTCATTTCCATTTTTAAACAATTGTAAAGAGGATCCGATGATGTTGTTGCTGATGCCGGCATTTTTAAGAGTCTGGAAATCCAATTTATAAATACCGTCTTCCCAAATTTTAATTTTATAATAAGTTTGGCCCTCAATGATCCACTCATTTCCATATTTGGTAACACCATGGTCAGTCATCTGGGCCTGAGAAAATTGTAAAATAAACAGTAAAAATAAAACAATGTTAAGCTTTCTAATCATGCTAACGTTTTAATAAAATGTATATATTTGAGACACATAATTATGTGCAAAGGTACTTAATAGAAAGTTATTCGCTATGTTATACCATAATATTAACCTTTCAAATGCACATGATTGAGATACTTTTATGGATAGCGATCTTAAGTGGTCTCCTTCAGGTTTTCTATTGGATATATTGTAGTTATAATTTAACAATATCTAAACGTCAATCTAACCACATTATTGCAAAAGAAGTGCCCGTTAGCATTATTATTTGTGCTTACAATGAAGGAAAAAACTTAAGTAAAAACCTTCGTTTTTTCCTGGAACAAAAAAATATCATCACGGAAGTCATTGTTGTGAATGATCACAGTACTGACAATTCTTTGGAGGTATTGACCTCATTTAAATCCTATTACCCACATCTAAAGATCCTCTCCCTCGAAGGGCCTGCCTTAGCCGGTAAAAAATCTGCTCTTACTGCAGGAATTCAAGCTGCGCAATATGAATCGATCCTGGTAAGTGACGCAGATTGCATGCCGGAGTCAGAATACTGGGCTTTTAACATGAGCCAATATTTTGATAAACATCATGATTTGATTTCGGGCTATAGTCCTTTTAAAAGTTCAAAAAGTCTTGTGAATGCTTATGCAAGATTTGAAAATTTGATCACTGCCTTACAGTATATTGGTTTTGGTTCAGGACATCTACCGTATATGGCCGTAGGCAGGAATATGGGATATACAGCTTCACTTATAAAAAAAATAGAATATTTCGGATCCCACAGTGACGTGATGGCAGGGGATGACGATCTGACTGTGCAAGCTGCTGTGAAAGTGACAGCAATCAGATATGTATTGCATCCGGAAACATTTGTTTTAACTGAAAGTGCCGTAAGTTGGAAACGATATTGCAGGCAAAAAATGAGGCATTATAGTGTCAGTCCCAGATATGAATTAAAATATAAAATAGTGTTAGGGTCATTTGGATTGAGTTGGATCGTTTTTTATACTGCATGCATTGTCTTTTGTCTTTTGGGTATGTTTAAAATCGCGGGAATTTTAATAATATCAAGATGGTGCCTCATTATTCCGGGTTTTATAGTCATGAAAAATTGTCTTTCTCAAAAATTATCATTTGGTTACATTTTAATATTTGATGCCTGCTTTCCGTTTTTTATGGGAATTCTGGCTATTTTTGGGGCTTTGAAATCAAAACCAACTTGGAAGTAATACTAAAATATTTTCCTGCTTTATCAGACGTTCAGCAAAAGCAGTTTGCCTCACTTTTTGAACTGTACAAAGATTGGAATGAGAAGATCAACCTCATATCCCGCAAAGACATAGATTCACTTTATCTCCATCATGTGCTGCATAGCCTTGCAATAGCCAAGTTCATTAGATTTCAGCCGGGGGCTAAGGTACTTGATCTGGGGACGGGCGGTGGATTTCCGGGTATCCCACTTGCCATTTTCTTTCCTGAGACAACATTTATCCTTGTGGACAGCATAGCCAAGAAGATCAAGGTGGTTAATGATATTGTGGTGCAGCTGAATCTTACCAATGTTACAACACAGGTTACCCGGGTGGAAACGCTCAAGATCAGTGTTGACTTTGTGGTCACCAGGGCAGTTGCCAATCTGAGGGATCTCACATTTTGGGCTTTAAAACATCTTTCTGCAAAGTCCATTCATGCTATCCCCAATGGATTGATCGCATTAAAAGGCCCAACATTTAAAGAAGAAAGAAAAGAATTGCCAAAGAAAGACTACATCGAAAGTTATAGTATCGGCAAGTGGTTCTCTGATAGTTATTTTGAAGAGAAATATGTGGTGTATGTGCAGGGGAGATGAATTAATTATAAATTATAAATTATAAATGATGAATGATAAATGGACAATGTGGATAGTAAACAGCGAACGGCGAACGGCGAACGGCGAACAGTGGCAAAGAGCATACATTCATACT